>JALOSH010000063.1 GCA_025458545.1 Hydrogenophaga sp. | reverse complement strand
TGGCGCGACAGCTTCGTGAAAACCTTCCCCACGCTCGACGCCGAAACCCGCAGCTTCGACGAGCGCAGCGACCGCATGGCCGAGGTGCTGGGGCAGATCGGCTCGGGCCTGCTGCTGATCGGCTTTTCCGCGCTGTTCATTGGCGGGCTGGGTGTGTTCAACAGCGTGCAGGCCTACCTGCAGGGCAAGTTGACCAGCCTGGCCACGCTGCGCGCACTGGGCCTGCGCGACCGGCGGCTGGCCGCTTTTGTGTTGCTGCAAATCTTGCTGCTGGCGGTGGGCGTGCTGCTGGGCCTGGGGCTGGCGCTGGCCGGGGCGCAGCTGGCGGCCGACAAGCTGCCGGTGACCCTGCTGCTGAAAAGCCTGTGGGCACCGGCGCTGGTGGCGCTGGTGTTTGGCGTATTGACGGCGCTGGCGTTTTCGCTGCCCGCCCTGGGGCGGGCCTTGTCGGTCAGCCCGGCCGCGCTGTTTCGCGGCGTGGAGGGCCAAGCCCTGCACACGCCGCGCCGCGCGCTGTGGTTCACCGCCGCCGTGGCGGGCGCCACGCTGGCGCTGCTGGTGGCGGTGCTGCCCGATCCGCGCTTTGGTCTCGCATTCGTGCTGACCACCGCCGCGCTGCTGGGCGTGCTCGACCTCTCCACACGCGGCCTGCGCCGCCTCGCCGCGCGCCTGCAGCACCACGCCGCCCTGCCCTTGCCGCTGCAACTGGCGCTGGCCGGGTTGCAGCAACCCCATTCGCCGCTGCGCACCGCGCTGCTGTCCCTCGGCTCGGCGCTCACCCTGCTGGTGGCCTGCACCCTGGTGGTGATGACGCTGCTGCGCACGGTGAACGACACCGTGCCCGAGCAGGCACCGGCCCTGGTGTTCTACGACGTGCAGACCGAGCAGATCGAGCTGCTGCGCGAGACGCTCCAGGCCTCGCCCGGCCTGCATGCGGTGAAGACCGCGCCGCTGGTGCTGGGACGGCTGGTGGCGGTGAACGGCGTGGCGCTGATGGAAAGCGATGACGGCGAGCGCGCCCGCGAATCGCGCGACGAACACAAGCTCAGCAACCGCAGCGGCAATTTCGACGATGTGGTGATCGACCGCGGCGCCTGGTGGCCGCTGGACCACGCGGGCGCACCGCTGGTGGCGATGGAAGACCGCGAGGCCGACCAGCTCGGCCTGCAGGTGGGCGACCGGCTGCGCTTCGAGATCATGGGCACGCCGGTAGAGGCCCAGCTGAGCGCCATCTACAGCCAGCGGCGAATGCAGTCGCGCCTGTGGCTGGAAGCCATCTTCAGCGACGGCGTGCTGGACCCCTTCATCACCCGCCACGTGGGCGCGGCCTGGATGCCGCCCGACGGCACGCTCGACGCGCAAGACCGGCTGGCCGCCGCCGCGCCCAACATCGCCACCGCACGCACCGAATCGATGTTGCGCGAAACCCGCGCCCTCATGGGCCGCGCCAGCGGCGGGCTCGCGGTGGTGGCCGGCGTGTGCCTGGCCGCGAGCCTGCTGGTGCTGGCCAGCGTGGTGGCCGCCAGCCGCAGCCGCCAGCTCTACGACGCCACGGTGATGCACGCGCTGGGTGCGCGCCATTCGCTGCTGAGGCGCGTGCTGGTGTGGGAATACGTGTTGCTGGCCACGGTGACCGGCGGCTTTGCGCTGCTGGCGGGCAGTGCGCTGGCCACCGCGCTGCTGCAGTGGCGGCTGGACATGAGCCCCGTCGGCCTGTACTGGACCGGGCTGCTCACCGCTGCGGGCGTGAGTGCGCTGAGCCTGGGTCTGGGTGCGCGCTACCTGCTGGCGCAGATGCGGCTGAACCCGGCGATGCTGCTGCGCAGCGGGGGTTGATTCAAGCCCCAGCCACCAAGGCCAGCATTGCCGGCCACCTGAGCCCCTCAGAACTTGGGCTTGGCGCTGGCGTCCACCGCGCCGCAGTTGGCGGCGAACTCGCTCAAGCCGCCGGCGAGCGTGAGCTTGCCCGTCATGCGGTCGATGCGCATCTTGGGCTGGTTGAGGAAGTTGATGTGCACCACGCCGGTGATTTCCCGGTCGTTCATGAACAGGCTGTCGATGGGGTACCAGCCGCCGGTGTCACCGCTCATCAGCGCCGGCACCATGGGCTCGGGGATGCGCATGCGGCCGGTGCCTGACGAAATTTCCACCGTGCCGTTGCCGGTGAACGGGCGGCGGGTCTGCGTTTGCACCACACCCAGCTGGTTGTGGGGGTGGTGGTCCTTGCGGTTGAGTTCGATCTGATTGACCGTGGTGGTTTGCGTGGCCGCCACGGTGCCATTGCCGTCACAGGACAGGGTCAGCGACTGGGCCGAGGCGAGCAAGGGCAGGCACAGTGCCAGTGCACAAGAGCCGTGTTTGAGGCTGTGTTGGAACATCTTGGTGACTCCTGAAGGGGTTGAAAAAACATGGCAGCCCATGGACAGCTCACGGGCCAGGAACAAAGGTTCAGTCCGGGTACGGCACGCGGTCGGGCAGGCGCCAGAGCATCCACAGGCTCCAGCCACCCATGAGCAAGGCCATGACGGTGACCGCGAGCGAACCCAGCGGTGACGCGCCGGCTTCGATGAAACGCGAGCTGTCGATGACCGACCAGTCGTACAGCGCATGGCCCACCATGGGCCAGAGCAGCGAACGCGTGGCCGCAGCAGCCAGCAAAAAGATCGAGCCTGCCAGCATGGTGTTGAAAAACTGAAACGCCGCGCCCACCGGCGGGACGCCGCCGATGAGGTTGAGCAGGTGCACGCAGCCAAAGGCGAGCAGCGCGGCCAGCCAGCCGCGGCGCCAGCCCCACCAGTGGACGAACGCCGCCAGGGCGATACCACGGAACAGCCATTCCTCGTTCAGGCCCACCAGCACGGTGGTGCGCAGCAGCAGCGCACTGGTGAGCGCGTCTGGCGCGGTGGCGCCGGACGGCAGCTGGGTGCCGGTCCACAGGCGTGCGCCCAGGGCCAGCGCCACCAGCAGGGCCAGGGGTATGACGTGCGTCCACCTGTCCGGCCTGTGCGGCAGGCGCAGGCCCAGTGGCTGCGCGCGCCAGAACAGCAGTGTGGCCGCCAGCAACAAGGCGCTGATCTGCAGCTCGGTCCAGAAGTAGCCCACCACAAAGGCCGGGCTGCTGTACGGTTCGGTGGCGCGCAGCTCGCCCCAGCCAAGCAGAGCGAAGGCCAGGGCCAGCACCAGCCAGACGGGCCAGCGCCGGGTCAGCGGGTGCGACCCGGCAGCGCCTGCGAAGCCCGGCGCAGCTTCTCGGGTCACTTGGCGCTCCGCGCCGGGCCGATCTGCTGCAGCATTTCCTGCACCGCGCGTTCGAGCATCGGGTCGCGCCCGGCGATCACGGACGCGGGATCGGCATCGACGATCACCTCGGGCACGATTTCCTGGTTCTCGAACCACCGGCCGTCTTCGCCCATGAAGCCCAGTTGCGGCACGCCATACACCAGGCGCCGGTCCAGCTGGTGCTCCCAGATCACGGCGGTGGCGGTGCCGGGCACGCGCTGCCCCACCAGTTTGCCAATCTTCTGGCGCTGGTAGAGCGAGGGGAAGGCCGAGCCATCCGAATAGCTGGCGGCGTTGGCGATCACGATGCTGGGCTTGGTCCAGCGCGTGGTGGGGATGTCGATAAAGCGCACGCCGTCGCGCGAAACCAGTGAAGCCAGGCGCTCGCCGGTGAGCAAAGCGGCCAGCTGGTCGTGCAGGTTGCCGCCGCCGTTGTAGCGCACGTCCACCACCACGGCCTCGGCCAGGCGGTGCTGGCCGAACAGGTCGCTGTACGCCTGCAGGTAGCTGGGCAGGTCCATCGCCGGCAGGTGGATGTAGCCCAGCCGCCCGCCCGACAGGCGCGTCACCTGTTCGCGGCGCTGGTCGACCCAGCGGCGGTAGGCCAGCGCAATCTCCTGCCCCTGGGCGACCGGAATGACCATCTGCTCCACCGGGTTGCCGCCCTGCGCCGGGCGCACGCTCAGCAGCACCGGCTGGCCGGCCTTGCGGTTGAGCCAGCGGTGCACATCGGTCTGCGCGGTGATGGGGTTGCCATCCACCGCCAGCACCGTGGCACCCGGCCGCAGCGCGCTGCCCGGGCGGTCGGCCGGCCCACCGGCCAGCACGTCCACCACCTTCTGGCCTTCGCCGCGCCAGGTCTCGTCAAAGTACACACCCAGCGAAGCCGTGGCGTCAGCATTGGGCGAGCCACCCATGAAAAAACCGCCCTGGTGGGACGCGTTCAGCTCGCCCACCATTTCGCTGAGCACCTCGGCCAGTTCTTCCCAATGCCGCACATAGGGCAGAAACTTGCGGTGCGCCTGGCCCACGGCCACCCAGTCGACGCCGTGCAGCTTGGGGTCGTAAAACTTCACCTGGGTCAGGCGCCAGGCGTGGTCGAAGATGGCGGCGATCTCGGCCTGCGCGTCGCGCACCATCTCGGCGTTGAACGGCACCGTGCCCTGCGACTGGCCACTGGCAATGTCGTAGCGCTCGATGCCCTGTGGCCCGAGCACCACCAGCGTGCTGATCTCGTCGTCGGACTCGATGTCCACCGTGCTGCCGGGCGGACGCGTGAACAGCACGCGCGGGCTGCGCGAGGCGGTGTCAATGGCATAACCCACCACCTGGCCGGTGGGATCGTTGGACACCACCACCAGGGTGCGGTGATCGGGTGTGAGTCGGAAGAACCCCGGCTGCAGGGACAGCGGCGTGAGCCGCACGGTGCGCCGCTCGATGCCATCGGCCGTGGGCAGAGCGGCCGGTGATGCCTTGACGGGCGCTTTCTGAGCATTGCTGGCGGTGGCCTGGCGCTCGCGCAGCTGGTCCATGCGCATGCGCTCTTCCGGCGTGGCGCGGAACGCGTCGAAGGCCTCGGCCGTGAGGAAGCCGGCGTACACGTCCATCGCGGCGGCGTTGCTGTCGGCGGAATGCAGGGCCACACGGTCGCTCAGCCAGAGCACGGCGCTGCCATCGGCGCTGACCACGGGGTGCGAATCGGTGAAGCCGCTGCGGCTGATGTTGCGACGCGGAGCCTGTCCGGTGGCGTCGATCAGTTCGATTTCGGCCGTGGTTTCAAAACCGGTGCGCGAGACCAGCCAGCGACCGTCGGGCGCCCAGGCAAAGTTCAGGTCGTCGTCGGTGTACGAATACACCGACTCCTTGCCCAGCACCTGCACCGAGCGGCGGGTCTGGCGGTCGAACACGCGCAGGTTGGTGCGGTCCTGCCGGTAGGCGATACGGCTGCCGTCGGGGCTGTAGACGGGCTGGAAGGCGTCGCCCTCGCCGCTGATCAGCACGCTTTCAGCGAACGGGGCCGCACCGGCGAATCCAACGTCTTCGTCGCGGCGCAGGCGCGCTTCCATCACCTCCCACCGGCCGTTGCGTTCGCTGGCATACATCAGGCTGCGGCCGTCGGGAGCGTAGCTCAGGTGCCGCTCTTCGGCCGGGGTGTCGGTGATGCGCCGCGTGACACCGCTGAGGGCCGAGACCACAAACACCTCGCCGCGCGCAATCAGCGCGTATTCCGGCGCGGTCGGCGACACCGCCACTTCGGTGGCCTGCCCGGCGAGGTTCACGTTGCTGGGGCCGGCCATCAGATTGCCTTGGCGGATCTGCACCGGCACGCGCTGCGGCTGCGTGGCCCCGGCCGGGAGGCGCCAGATTTCACCGTCGAAGCCGTACACCAGCGACCCGTCGCGCGCGCTGCTGAGAAAGCGCACCGGGTGGTCTTTGTGAGATGTGATCTGCTGCGCGCTGCCGCCTGCCAGCGGCTGACGCCAGACGTTGAAGCTGCCGCTGCGCTCGCTCAGCCACAGCACCGCGTCCTGCTGCGGCGTCCAGATCGCGTTGCGGTCTTCCCCGCGGAAATCGCTCAGGCGGCGATGGGTATTGGCCTGGCGGTCGAACAGCCAGACATCGCGCGCCGCCTCCGACACATGGTGCTTGCGCCAATCGCTCTCGCTGGATCGGCGGTCGGTGTAGAGCAGGCGCTGGCCGTCGGCCGAAGGCGCCACATCGAGCGCCGGGAACGGCAGCACCATCACCGCGCGACCGCCCTGTGCAGGCACGCTGTAGAGCTGCTCGAACAGACCGCCCAGGTCCTTGGACCCATCGAGCGCGCTGGCCTTGGCATCGCCCAGGCGGTTGGACGCGAACAGCACTTCTTTGCCGTCGGGTGTGAAGGCCTGCGGCACGTCGTTGGCCGAATGGTGGGTCAGGCGCGTCACCGGGCCGCCTGCTGCGGGCATGACGAACACGTCGTCGTTGCCGTGGCGTTTGGAGGCAAAGGCCAGGCGCTGCCCGTCGGGCGACCACACCGGGCGGTGGCTGTAGAACTGGTCGGAGGTGAGCGAACGCGCCTCGCCGCCGGAGGCAGGCACCACCCAGATCTGGCCGCCGTGGGTGAAGGCGATGCGGCTGCCGTCGGGCGAGACCGACGGCGTGCGCAACCACAAGGGCCGCTCGGGATCGGGTGCCGGCAAGGGCCGTGGCGCAGCCAGCGCAGACCCGGTACCCAACGCACACAGCCACATACACAAGATGGATCGGATCCGCATGAATTCCTCCTTTTGTGAAACGTGGGCAGTATGTCACCGCACGGCGTTGTTTTGCAGTCCTCGACGACCATTTGCCGGCTTGGATATGCTACCGACTCCGACACAAGGGATCATCCGTGCCATCACTTCCCATCCACACCATCCGCCGCCTCGGCGCCATTGCCGGGTGGCTCCTGCTGGTCGGGTGGCTCTGGCTGGTTGCCGCCTCCACAACCGCCGGGGCGCAGACACTGGCGGGCACAGACCGGGGCGCCGACAGCAACCCTGTCCCCAAAGCTGAAGTCCGTCTGCACAACCGCCCAGTGGCGGTGTTTCGCTCCGACCAGTTGGGGGCACCCCCCGCTGAACGCGCAGCGCTGGCCAAGCAGGCCATGGCCGAAGCGCTGGCCGCGGGCGGCCCCGGTCTGGTGACACGCAACGACGCCGCCGACGCGGTGCGCTTCGAGATCGACGGCCAGCCGGTGTTCTTCATCACCGGCGGCGATCTGGCCACCCCCGGCGAGGCCGGTGCCCTGTCGGCTGCGGCCCACCAGGTGCAACGGCGCCTGCAACTGGCGGTGGCCGAACACCGCGAGATGCGCGACCTGCGCCAGATCGGCATCGGTCTAGCCTACACACTGGCCGCCAGCGTCGTGGCATGGGCACTGGCATGGCTGCTGTTGCGCGGTCAGCGCTGGCTGCAGGCGCAACTGCTGGGCGCGGTGAGCGAGCACAAGGGTGCGTTGGCCCCCTACCTGCAGCACGCAC
The DNA here is from genome assembly GCA_025458545.1 of Hydrogenophaga sp. The sequence goes on along the minus strand of JALOSH010000063.1, from coordinate 1,982 downwards.
GCTCCGGCCTGCGCTGGCTCACCACAGCGCTGACCTGGGCGCTGGGCCTGCTGCTGGCCGAGCTGTGGCTGACCTTTGTGCTGCGCCAGTTCGCCTACACCCGGCCCTGGGGCGAGCGTTCCACCACCTGGCTGCTGGAAGTGGCAGGCAGTTTCGTCGGCAGCATCGCCAGCGCCATTCCGGGTCTGGTGGTGGCGGTGCTGATCTTCCTGCTGGCGCGTGTGGTCACCCGGGCCAATACCCTCTTCCTGGACCGTGTGGCACGTGGCGAGGCCCGTCTGGGCTGGCTCGACGCCGACACCGCCATGCCCACCCGGCGCCTGGCCAATGTGGTGATCTGGCTGTTCGCGCTGGCCATGGCCTACCCCTACCTGCCCGGCTCCAACAGCGAAGCCTTCAAGGGCGTGAGCGTGCTGGCCGGCCTGATGCTGTCGCTCGGCGCATCGGGCGTGGTCGGGCAGGCCATGTCGGGCTTTTCGCTCATGTATTCGCGCTCGCTGCGGGTGGGCGAATACGTGAAGATCGGCGAGACCGAAGGCACCGTGGTGCAACTGGGCCTGTTCGCCACCCGCATCCACACCGGCATGGGCGAAGAGGTGAGCCTGCCCAACACCGTGATCTTCAGCCAGCCGGTGCGCAACTTCTCGCGCCTGGTGCAGGACGGGCGCTTCGTGCTGCACACAGCGGTGACCATTGGCTACAACACACCCTGGCGCCAGGTGCACGCGATGCTGCTCGAAGCGGCGCGTCGCACCCCTGGCGTGGCTCAGGACCCGGCGCCGACCGTGGTGCAGACCGCTCTGTCGGACTTTTACGTGGAGTACCGCCTGTGTGCCCAGAGCAACCGAGCCGCGGCCTCGCGCCGGGTGGAAGCCATGAGCGCTCTGCACGCCAATGTGCTGGACGTGTTCAACGAGAACGGCGTGCAGATCATGTCGCCGAACTACCGCAGCGACCCGCCCGAGCCACAGGTGGTGTCGCCGCAAGACATCTGGGCCGCCCCGAAGCCACAGCCACCGCTCAAGCCCGACGCCTGAGCGAGGCCAGGATCAGCGCCGGCTCGGCAGGCAGCGCATCTCGGGCGCCTGGTAGCCCCAGACGACCTCGCCCTGGTGTTCCAACAGGCTTTCGTTGTGGCCCACACAGCGAGCGCTGCCGGCAAAGGACACACCTCCGCGCACGTTTCATGTCAGTATGCCGCCACCCGCAACCGCCGCCCGCCCAACCATGAACCTGCAACGCCCCAACCCCTACGCCAGCACCCGCCTGCCGCTGTTCGCGCGCAATGTGGTCAGCACCTCGCACCCGCTCGCCGCGCAGGCCGGCTTGCGCATGCTGCTGCAAGGTGGCAACGCGGTGGACGCGGCCGTTGCCGCCGCCGCGGCGCTGACCATCACCGAACCGGTCAGCAACGGCCTGGGGTCGGACGCGTTCTGCATCCTCTGGGACGGCCAGCAACTGCACGGGCTCAACGCCAGCGGCACCGCGCCACAGGCCTGGACGCCCGGGTACTTTCACGGCAAGTACGGTAACGACGCGCCAACACCGCCCAAGCGCGGGCTCGATTCGGTCACCGTGCCCGGCGCGGTGGCGGCCTGGGCCGCCTTGAGCGAGCGCTTCGGCAAACTGCCCTTCGCCGACCTGATGCAACCCGCCATCGAGCTGGCCGAACGCGGCTACGCGGTGCCGGTGGTGGTGCAGCAGAAGTGGGCTGCGGCCACACCCGAGCTGCAAGGGTTGCCCGGCTTTGCCGATGCCTTCATGCCCCGGAGCCGTGCGCCGCTGGTGGGCGAGCTGTTCCGCTTTCCGGCGGCCGCCCAAGGCCTGCGCACCATTGCCGTGAGCAAAGGCGAGGCCTTCTACCGTGGCCCCATCGCGCAGGCGCTGGCCCGCTTTGCAGCCCAACACGGCGCTGCGCTCACCGAGGCCGACCTGGCCGCCTACCAGCCTGAGTGGGTCAAGCCCATAGCCCAGGACTACCG
>JALOSH010000451.1 GCA_025458545.1 Hydrogenophaga sp. | reverse complement strand
CTCTCGACCCTGCCCACCGCGTTTGGCGAAAAGCTGGTGATGCGCATCTTCGACCCGGACGCCACCGTGAAAGACCTGAGCGCGCTCGGCTTTGCACCGCACGACGCTCAGCGCTGGGAAGGTCTGGTCAAACGGCCGCACGGCATCATCCTGGTGACTGGCCCCACCGGCTCGGGCAAGACCACCACGCTGTACGCCACGCTCAAGCGCCTGGCCACCGAAGAGGTGAACGTGAGCACGGTGGAAGACCCGATCGAGATGATCGAACCCGCCTTCAACCAGACCCAGGTGCAGACCCATCTGGACCTGGACTTTGCCCAGGGCTTGCGCGCCCTGATGCGGCAGGACCCGGACATCCTCATGGTGGGCGAGATCCGCGACCTCAACACCGCCGAGATGGCGGTGCAGGCCGCGCTCACCGGCCACCTGGTCTTCACCACCCTGCACACCAACGACGCACCCAGCGCCATCATGCGGCTGATGGAGCTGGGCATCCCGCCCTACCTCATCAACGCTACCGTGCTCGGCGTGCTGGCGCAGCGCCTGGTGCGCACCCTGTGCACGGCCTGCCGCGTGCGCGAAGACGATGCCGCCACCGAAGCGTCGAGCAAGGCCCTGGCCGAGCTGGTGAAACCTTGGAAGGTGAGCGGCAGCTACCGGCCCTTCCAGCCAGTGGGCTGCGTGGACTGCCGTATGACCGGCTTTCGCGGTCGCATGGGCCTGTACGAGCTGCTGGTGGTCACCGAAGCGTTCAAAGACAAGGTGAGCCGCGAACCGCAGATGGAAGCGCTGCGCCGCCAGGCCGTGGCCGACGGTATGCGCCCGCTGCGCCTGGCCGGTGCGGCGCGGGTGGCCGAAGGCCTGACCACACTGGACGAGGTGCTGGCCACCACGCCGCCGGTGAGCTGAATGCAACACCCCCCGCGCCGCTTCGCGTCACCCCTCTCTCGCGCCGACGGCGGGAGGGAGGCGGCGCCATGATCCCCATCAAAACGGAATCGGCCTGGCGCGGCACCGCCGACTGCCGCCAGTGCGGCATCCGCGACATGGTGCTGTTCGCCGATCTGCAAGAAGACGATTTCAAGCTCATCCACGCACCCATCGACGACCTGGAATACGCCGCCGGCCAGTCCCTGGTGCGCATGGGCGAAACCGCCACCTCGCTCTACACCCTGCGCAGCGGTATGGTCAAGCTGGTGCGCAACACGGTGGATGGTCGCCAGCGCATCGTGCGCGTGCTGCGCTCGGGCGACGTGGTGGGCCTGGAGGCGCTGATGGGACCGACCTACGAATCCGAAGCCGTGGCGCTCTCCAGCATCCAGGTCTGCCGCCTGCCGCTGCAGGTGATCCAGCGCCTGAACCGCGAGACGCCGCGCCTGCACCAGCGCCTGCTGGAGCAGTGGCACCGCAGCCTGAAAGCGGCCGACGACTGGCTGGCCGAACTCAACTTCGGCAACGCCCGCCAGCGCGTGGCCGGGCTGATCCTCAAGATGCGGTCGTCGACAGAACCTTCGGTGGTCACGCTGTTCTCGCGCGAAGACATGGGCGCCATGCTCGACCTGAAGCTCGAAACCGTGAGCCGCACGCTGTCGGCCTTCGAGCGCGAAGGACTCATCGAACCGCTGGACAAGCAGGGGCGGGTGTACCGGCTGGTCGACGCGGAGCGCTTGATGCTGCCCAAGGGCGACACCGACTGACCCTGCCGAGGCGGCGACACCACGCTCTGCCAACGCTGCCCATAATCGGTTGCATGTCCCCAGTGGTTTCACCCCACCATCCCCACCTGGTCGCCGGCCTGCTGCTCGCCAGCGCAGGCTCCATCGCCTTCAGCGGCAAAGCCATCATCGTCAAGCTGGCCTACCGCCACGGCGTGGACGCGGTCACCCTGATCATGTACCGCATGCTGTTTGCATTGCCGCTGTTCCTGGCCTTGGCCTGGTGGGCCACCTACCGGCAGGGGGGCGGCAACAAACCGCCGCTGACTCGCAAAGACTGGCTGGGCATCCTGGGCCTGGGCTTCACCGGCTACTACCTCGCCAGCTTTCTGGACTTCTGGGGTCTGCAATACATCAGCGCCAGCCTGGAGCGGCTGATCCTGTACCTCAACCCCACACTGGTGCTGATCCTGGGCTGGGTGCTGTACCAGCGCCGCATCACCGGCCTGCAGGCGCTGGCCATGGCGGTGAGCTACGCGGGCGTGCTGGTGGTGTTTGGACACGAGGCCGACTTTGCCGGGCCCAACGCCTTTGCCGGGCCCAACGCCGTGCTCGGCGCGGCGCTGGTCTTTGGCAGTGCCATCAGCTACGCGATCTACCTGGTCTACAGCGGCGAAATGGTCAAGCGATTGGGCTCGATGCGGCTGGTGGGCCTGGCCACCAGCGTGGCCTGTGTGCTGTGCCTGCTGCAATTCGTGCTGTTGCGCCCGCTGGAGGCGGCCACCTCGGTGGCGCCCGAGGTGATCTGGCTCTCGATACTCAACGCCACGCTGTGCACCTTTGCGCCGGTGCTCATGGTGATGATGGCGATCGAGCGCATTGGCTCCGGGTTGGCATCGCAGACCGGCATGATTGGCCCCATGTCCACCATCGCCATGGGCGTGCTCATCCTGGGCGAGCCCTTCAATGGCTGGATCATCGCGGGCACGGTGCTGGTGATGGCGGGCGTGTTCCTGGTGACGCGTTTCGGTTCGGCCGGCGCGGCGAAATGAATTTCTGAACAGAAGGGTTTCACATGGATTTCGGCATTCAAGGCAAATGGGCGCTGGTGTGCGGCGCGAGCAAGGGTCTCGGCCTGGGTTGTGCGCAGGCGCTGGCGGGTGAG
>JALOSH010000062.1 GCA_025458545.1 Hydrogenophaga sp. | reverse complement strand
CCGAACCCCGAGATCCAGCCGGAAGATGTGAAGGCGGTGCGCGACGACGCCATCATGGCCACCGGCCGCACCGACTACCCGAACCAGGTCAACAACGTCCTGTGTTTTCCCTACATCTTCCGCGGCGCGCTGGACGCGGGCGCCTCGACCATCACCGACGAGATGGAAATCGCCGCGGTGCACGCCATCGCCGAACTGGCCCAGGCCGAGCAGAGCGAGGTGGTGGCCGCCGCCTACGCGGGTGAAAAACTGGCCTTCGGCCCCGAGTACCTGATCCCCAAGCCGTTCGACCCGCGCCTGATGATGAAGATCGCGCCGGCCGTGGCCCAGGCCGCCGCCGACAGCGGCGTGGCGCTGCGCCCGGTGACCGACATGGAAGCCTACCGGCAGCGCCTGGAGAGCTTTGTGCTGGCCTCGGGAACCATCATGAAGCCGATCTACGCGGCCGCCAAAAAAGGACTCAAAAAACGGGTGGCGTATGCCGAGGGCGAAGAAGAGCGCGTGCTGCGGGCCTGCCAGATCGTGGTCGACGAAGGGCTGGCACGCCCGACGCTGATTGGCCGTCCGGCGATCATCGCCCAGCGCATCGAAAAGTTCGGCCTGCGCCTGAAGGAGGAGCTGGACTACGACGTGGTCAACGTCGAGCAAGACCACCGCTACCGGGACTTCTGGCAGACCTACCACCAGATGACCGAGCGCAAGGGCGTGACCGCACAACTCGCCAAGATCGAGATGCGCCGCCGCCTGACCCTGATCGGCGCCATGCTGATGCACAAGGGCGAAGTCGACGGCATGATCTGCGGCACCTGGGGCAGCACACAGGGCCACCTGGAGTACATCGATCAGGTGATCGGCAAACGCGAGGGCGGCAGCCCGCGCACCGAACAGGACGTGCGGGTGTACGCCTGCATGAACGGCCTGATGCTGCCGGGCCGCCAGGTGTTCCTGGTGGACACCCACGTGAACCACGACCCGAGCGCCGAAGAGCTGTGCGAAATCACCGTCATGGCGGCCGAAGAGATGCTGCGCTTCGGCATGGAGCCCAAGGTGGCGCTGTTGTCCCACTCCAACTTCGGCTCCAGCAACCATCCATCGGCCGTGAAGATGCGGCGGACGCTGGAACTGTTGCGGCAGCAGGCGCCCTGGCTGGAGGTGGACGGAGAAATGCACGGCGATGTGGCACTCGACGCCGAGGCGCGCGCCGCCCTGATGCCCCACTCCACCCTGCAAGGCAGCGCCAACCTGCTGGTGCTGCCCAACATCGACGCCGCGAACATCGCCTACAACCTGCTCAAAACGGCGGCCGGCGGCAACATCGCCATCGGCCCGGTGCTGCTGGGCGCCGCCAAACCGGTACACATCCTGACCGCCAGCACCACCGTGCGCCGCATCGTCAACATGACAGCCCTGACGGTGGCCGAAGCCAACGTGCAACGCTGAAGCGTGACGAAAAAGCAAGTGCTAACTTATTTTGCATTTTTGCACCGCACAAAACTGCCTGTTTATTCAGCAGTCACTTGCTATTTTGAAAGGGTTCAGGCACACTCTCGTGCTTGATTTACAGGGTTAACCCACCCTCCAGAGTTGTTGCAAAGCCACGCTTTGCGCGCTTGCCCGGTGGGTCGACCGCATCAGCAACAGGGATTTTCATGGGTCTGAAACGGATCCGGGCAGGCAAGCGGTGGGGGGGCCCATGGGCCGGCGTTGTGGCGTTGGCGGTGGCCTTGTCGGCAACGGTAGGCACCTTTGTGGTGCAGGCCCGGTCACCCGCCCAGCCAACGCTGCCCGGGTCGGCCATCGCTTCCATTGCCTATTCGGGTCTGCCGGTGCAGGGTCGGGAAGTGTTTGAGCAGATTCGACAGGGCGGCCCTTTCCGGTATGAAAAAGATGGGACCGTGTTCTTCAACCGGGAGCGATTGCTGCCAGGACAGAAGCGGGGTTATTACCGTGAGTACACGGTACCGACACCGGGACTCAGACACCGGGGCGCACGACGGATCGTGTGTGGTGGAGAGAAACCGCAAGTCCCTGACGCTTGTTATTACACCGAGGATCACTACAGCAGCTTCAGGCTGATCGTGCAGTGACCCGGCGGTGATGTGATTCGATTTTTTAACTTTGACCTTTGAAAGAGACGCGGAGATGGACACACCACTTCGTCATGTGCGGACCAACATCGTGCAGTCGATTCGGGCGCACAGTGTGAAGGAGCTGCAGGGTGCAGCCGAGCAGCTGGGCCACCACTTCCTGTACGCCAACCTGGCCAAGGCCCAGAGCAAGCAGGACGTGCTCGAACTGATCGCGGCACAGTACACCCTGCCTTCGCACTTCGGGAAAAACTTCGACGCGCTCTACGACTGCATGACCGATCTGGTCCACAAGTCGGGACCGCAGACCGGTTTCATCGTCGTGCTGGAGCACATCCCGGCCAACAGCAAGTTCGACAAGGAAGCGCGCGAGCAGCTGCTCGACATCTTCCGCGACACCGCCGACTACTGGAGCGACCGCAAGGTCCCGTTCCGCTGCTTCTATTCGTTCTCGGTCGCCCGCGCGCCCAAGGGTGAGGAGCCGATCGAGGTCGAGAACGAAGAGCCCATGCCCACCGACAAGATCCTCGACGTGAGCCCGATGGCGCTGCGCATGAGCAGCCCGTTCAATGCAGGGTACTGGCTCACTGCGGCTTGAACTGGCCCACCCCCGCGCCGCCTTCGGCGTCACCCCCTCAATGGGGCAGCACCTGCGGCCCGGCAAAGCCGGTTCCGCGGTGTTCTGGACAATCAAAAGCCGCTGGATTTCAGCGGCTTTTTTCATGCCTGCGCCCTGGCTATAGCTGGACGGTTTGCGCCAGGGCCACGTATTCGTGCACCGGCACCTCTTCGGCGCGGCGCTGCAGGTCGAAATCGCCGGTGAAACCCCGCGCTTCGAGCCATTTGCCGAGGGTGTTGCGCAAAATCTTGCGGCGCTGGCTGAAGGCGGTCTGCACCAGTTCGCCATAGAGCTTCAGGTTGATCGCCGGCGGTTGTGCCAGCGGCACCATGCGCACGATGGCACTGTCCACACGGGGTGGTGGGTCGAAACTTTCGGGCGGCACGAACAGCACGTTCTCCATCGCGTAGCGCCATTGCAGCATCACCGAGAGGCGGCTGTAGTCGGCGGTGGCGGGCGCGGCGACCATGCGGTCGATCACCTCCTTCTGCAGCATGAAGTGCTGGTCCTGCACCACATCCACCTGGTCGAGCAGGTGAAACAGGATCGGCGTGGAAATGTTGTACGGCAGGTTGCCGACCACGCGGATCATGGCCCCCACGCTCCGCCGCTGCGCGGGTCGCTGCCCCCCCTGGGGGCTGCCATCGCCTTGGGGCGGCCCGGCGGCGATGTCGGTCTCGCTGGCCGAGGTGCATATGCGCTCGGCCAACGCGCGGAAATCCACCTTGAGCACGTCCGACTCGATCACGCTCAGCTGCGGGTGCTCACGCAGCCGCACCGCCAGGTCGCGGTCGAGTTCGATGACGGTGAGCCGGCCGAGCCGTTCCACCAGCGGCTGGGTCAGCGCCGCCAGGCCCGGGCCGATCTCGACCATCGGGTCGCCGGGCTGCGGAGCGATCTCGCGAACGATGGCGTCGATGATGCTGGCGTCGCTCAGGAAGTGCTGGCCAAACCGTTTGCGCGCAATGTGCTTCATGCGCAGCAGCGCCTGCGGGACCGGCGGTGGCTCACGGCTGTGGCGCTTCGCGGAATTCGACAAACGCGCGACCGCGCACGTCCTGGGTCCAGCTCTGCAGCGCCGCAGCGGCCTGTTGCTCACGCACCAGGCCACGCACGATGTCGCGCTGCTCGCGGTCGCTCAAGGCCACCTGGCGGCGCTCGTCCACCCGGATCAGGTGGACACCGAAACGCGACACCAGCGGCGCCGACACCTCGCCTGGGCGCAGCCGGTTCATGGCTTCTTCGAATTCGGGCACGAACTGGCCGGGGCTGGCCCAGCCGAGATCACCGCCCTCGCGGGCCGAGCCGTCCTGGCTGTGCTCGCGGGCGAGGGTTTCGAAACTGGCCTTGCCACCCACGAGCTGCTCGCGGAACTGGTTCAGGCGGGTGACCGCATCGGTCTGGCTCAGCTGGGGGCCTGGACGCAACAGGATGTGGCGCGCGCGGGTCTGGGTCACGCTGACGTCGGGCAAGCCGGCCTGCCGCTTGCCCAGCAGCTTGAGCAGGTGGAAACCCGCCGGGCTGCGAAACGGGCCTGCGATCTCACCGGCGCGCAGGTCGCGGGTTTGCTCCACGAACAGCGCGGGCAGCCGGTCGGCGGTGCGGGGGCCGAACAGGCCGCCGTTCTCGCGCTCTGGCGCATCGGAGAACTCGCGTGCGACAGCACCGAAGTCTTCGCCCTGACGCGCCCGATCCAGCGCGCGCTGCGCGCGGGCTTGCAAGGCCTTGACCTGCTCTTCATTGGCGGTTTCGGGCACACGGACCAGCACGTGCGCGAGGTTGAGTTCGAGCTGGCTCAGATCGGTGCTGTTTTTTTGCTCACGGATGAAATCGTCGATGTCGCTTTCGCTCACGCGCACCCGCGACTCCACTTCGCGCTCGCGCAGCTGTTGCAGCAGGATCTGATTGCGCAGCTCGTTGCGCAGCCGGTTCTGGTCCATGCCTTCGGCGGCGATCCGGCGACGGAACTCGTCGAGGCTGAGCTGGTTCTGGGCCGCGATGGACTGTTCGGCCTGGGCCAGCGCCGCTTCGTCGACGCGCAGACCGAGTTCGGTGGCGGTCTGCAGCAGGGCACGCTCGGTCACCAGTTGCTCCATCACCTGGCGGGCCAGTTCGGCGCGCGGCGGCAAGGCACCCCCTTGCTGGGTGAGCTGCTGCTCCACGCGCAGCAGGCGCTGGCGCACTTCGTGGTTGGTCACCGGCTCGGAGTTGACCAAGGCGACGATGAAGTCGGCAGTGACGGGCCCCTGGGACACCGCCGCATTGCGCTGCAGCTGTGACGAGGGCCGCAGCGATTGCGCCTGTGCGGTCGCCGTCCAGAGGAGGGGGAGCACGCACAGCGCCAGGGCGGCGACGCGGGCAAAAACGAAAGGGCGTTCAATCATGGTATTGGAACCGGCTCGGCGGGTTGATGTCTTCTCGCAGGTACTGGTAGCGGGGCACATTGTCCTTGAGGGTTTTCAGCGGATTGGACCCCACGCCCAGGCGCGTGAATCCGGTGAACTCCAGCTGGAACATCAACTGCTGGTTTTTGCTGCGGGCGCCGGTCTGCAGGCGCTCCAGCACCACACGGGCGATCCAGCAGCCCGCATCGTACTCAAAGCCGGCCACCAGATCGACGATCTTGGAATCGGGCATGCTGTAGTTGATCCGACCCACGCTGTACCACTGCCCGGGGCCCAGCGCACGGCCCGGGGTCTTGCCCACCGGTGGCTTGCTCCAGAGGTCGGACAGCGGCCACTGCCAGCCCAGGTCGACCTGCTCGCTGGTGCCGCGCTGCAAGCGGTAGGCGGCGCTGAGGACGCGGTAGTCGCTGGGCGTGTAGCGGGCGCTCACGGTGGTGCGCACCGAGCGCTGATTCGACGGGCGGAACTGCACGGTGGCGTCGGTCGACCAGCGCGGACTCCAGTTCACGCGCGCGGCCATCAGTACATCGCTGAAGCGCTCGGTGACCGGGTCGCCACCAGCCAGCCCGGCGGCGTTGGGCAGGACCACGGTCTGGTCCTGCAACAGGTAGCGCTGGGCCAGGCCCAGCCGCACCGCTTCGGCTCCGGTGGCGGGGTCCAGCAGGCGCGAGCTGGCACCCAGGGTGAGGGCACGGGTGTCCGAAATGCGGTCGTGGCCGCCGAACACGTTCTCGCTGAAGATCGAGGCAAAGTTGAAATCGTTGGCGGCCGAGTCGTAGTTGGGCAGGAGGCTCTGGTCGCGGGTCGGCGTCCAGGTGAAGAAAGCGCGCGGCTCCAGCGTCTGGGTGAAGCTGCGCCCGAAATAGCTGGCCGTGCGCTCGAACACCATGCCGCTGTCCACGCTGGCGGTGGGCAAGGTGCGGGCGGCGCTGCGCGCTCCGTTGGACAGCGGTTGGTCGAACCGGTATTGGGCACCGTGCAGTTGCAGGCGCGGGGTGAGGTACCAGCCAGGTGTTTCCCAGCGGTGGCCGATGCGCGCGATGGCCAGCGAGCGCGAGCCATTGGCCTGGCCGGTCAGCAACGGATCGGAGCGGAAGCGGGTGTGGTCGGTCTGGAACGACCAATCCCAGCCGCTCAGACCGGCGAAGCGCTGGCGTTCCTGCGCGAACCGCAGCGCCACCGAGGGCAGCCGGTCGTAGGGCGGGATGATGGGCGAGTCCGCGTCCTGCAGGGTCTGCCAGCGGTAGGCACCGGCGCTGAAAGACCAGGGGCCCTGGCCCCAGTCGAGCACCGCTTCGTTGGCCAGCAGGCGGGTGGTGAGCGAGGTGCTGCTGCGCGGGAAGTCACGCCAGTAGTTGTCGTCGCTCACGCGGTTGAGGTTGAGCCGTGCAGCCACCGGGTTTTTCAGGTTCAGCAGGCGAAGACCCGGCGCTGCCTGCAGGCTTTGCTGGTGCTGCAGCGAATAGCCCCAGCGGTCGGCGTTGCGCAGTTTGTCGCTCGGCAGGAAGGCGGCCCGCAGTTGACCACTGTACGACGGCTGCAGGTAGCGGAATTCGCCCCCCAGGTCCACGCCGCGCTTGCTCATGAAGGTCGGGTAGAGCGTGGCGTCGAAGTTGGGCGCGAGGTTCAGGTAATACGGCAGCGTGAGTTCGAGGCCACTGACGTTGTCGAGGTTGAGGGTCGGCGGCAAGGCGCCGGTCTTGCGCTTGTCGGTCAGCGGAAAGCTCAGGTAGGGCCAACCGAGAATGGGCACGCCCTTGAACTCCAGCACGCCGCCAACCGCCGTGCCCACTTCGGTGGCATTGTCGATGTCGATGCGGCTGGCGCGCAGCAGCCAGTCGGGCATCCAGGCCGCACCGGGCGTGCGCGGGCAGGTGGAGTAGCGGGCATCGCGCACGTCCAGCTTGTCGTTGCCCAGGAAATTCACCCGGCTGGCATCGCCCTGGCCTTCGCCCTGCAACAACGAGAAAGCCGGTTTTTCAAAGCTGCCCTGGTTGGTGTCCAGATCGAGTTGCAGCTCGGTGCCTTCGAAGCGGTTGCCGCTGCGGTTGATCAGCACATTGCCTTGTGCGTGCGTGGCATTGCTGCGCTGGTCGAACTCCAGCCGGTCGGCCTTGATGACGGTGTCGTGGCGGCGCAGTTCCGCGCCGCCTTCGATCACCACCACGCCGTCGGTCTGACCGTGGATGCGGTCGCCCGACACAAAACTCGGCACGTCGTCGCGCACCGCTTCCGGCAACACCTCCAGCAACTGGGCGCTCGGCTGCAACACCGCAGCGGGCTCCTGGGCGAGCGTGGACTGCGCCTGCGCCAGCGCGGGCACGCCCAAGGCCATCAGCGCCAGCAGACGCAGCACACCCGCGCCCACCGGTGTGGGCAAGAACACCGGGAGGCGGCGAGACGCGGGGACAGAGGCCGGGCAGGCGGTGCGGCGGTTCAAGGCGGTGATGGTGGTGACCGGGCCTGCCGCCCTTGCGGGACACCGGCAGACCCGTGCCTCGGCGGGGCGCTGGCGCGGCGGCCTGGGCCGACGCACACGGGTTTTAGAATCTGCGGCGATTATCCTATGCACTCCGCGCTGACGAACCGCCCGCGCGCGTCTTTACCGCTCACCACCCCGCGCCCATGACCCCGAACCCCAACGCAGTCCTGTGGGCCGACCCCAGCCGCGAAGCTGCCTTCCACACCTGGCTGCACAGCCTGGCCGCGGCACAGGGCCTGCTTCCAGACACACTGCGCCCGGCCTCGGCCGACGCCAGCTTCCGGCGCTACTTGCGGGTGGACACAGTCGACGGCGCCAGCCGCATCGTGATGGACGCACCGCCCGACAAAGAGAACTGCCAGCCGTTTGTGCACGTGGCCAGGTTGATGAAAGAAGCCGGTCTGCTGGTGCCCGACATCCTGGCCTGGGACGAGCCACAGGGTTTCATGCTGCTGCCCGACCTGGGCACGCAGACCATGATGGAGCAGATCGATCCGGCGAACCCCGCCGCCAACCACGCGCGCTACCTGCAGGCGGTGGACACCTTGCTCGCCTGGCAGCTCGCGTCCAAACCCGGCGTGCTGCCGGCCTACGACGAGCCGCTGCTGAAGCGCGAACTGCAGCTGTTCCCCGACTGGTATCTGGCGCAACACCGCCAGACCACACTGCAAGGCAAAGACGCCGAGATCCTGAGCAAGGCCTTCGACAGCGTCGTGAAGCGCTGCCTGCATGCCCCGATGGTGAACGTCCACCGCGACTTCATGCCGCGCAACCTGATGATTCCTCGCCAGCCCGGCACCACGCCGGCACAGCAGCTCGGCGTGCTCGATTTCCAGGACGCGGTGTACGGCCCCATCACCTACGACGTGGCCAGCCTGATGCGCGACGCCTTCCTGACCTGGGAGGAAGACTTTGTCATCGACATCACCATCCGTTACTGGGAAAAAGCGCGCAAGGCCGGGCTGATGGACTTCGAGGACTGGCACAGCGACTTCGGCGCCTTCTACCGCGCGGTCGAGTGGATGGGCCTGCAGCGCCACCTGAAGGTGGCTGGCATCTTCGCGCGCCTCACGCTGCGCGACGGCAAACCCAAATACCTGGCCGACGCGCCGCGCTTCATCGACTACATCCGCCACACCACCCACCGCTACCGCGAGCTGGGGCCGTTTCTGAAACTCATCGACCAGATCGAAGGCTTCGAGGCCGCCTCGGGCTACGCTTTCGGCCGCGTCTGAAGCCACGGCATGCCGCGCTTTCACTGCCCCGTTCCGCTCACCTTGGGCGCTGAACTGGAATTGCCAGCCGCTGCCGCGCGGCACGTGCAGGTGCTGCGCCTGCAGCCCGGCGGCGTGATCACGCTGTTCAACGGCGAAGGCGGCGAACACAGCGCCACCATCCTGCGCATGGGCCGCAG
>JALOSH010000061.1 GCA_025458545.1 Hydrogenophaga sp. | reverse complement strand
GGCGGCGATTTCCAGCAAGCCGTCAAAGATCAGGCCTTCCACCAGCTCGACCGGGTGGGACATGCTCGGCGCCATCTTCCAGCCCGCGCCACCGGTCATGAAAACCGCAGGTGCTTCTCCACAATGGCGCTGCAGGTTGTCCACCATGCGCTGCACCGCGCCCGCAATGGCAAACGTGCCACCGCTGGTGAGCGCATCGCTGGTGTTGGTGGGAAAGTCCTGCACTTCGCCGGTGGGCACATGCAGCCCGGCCGTCCCGGACTCCAGTGCGCGAAGCATGATGCCGTGGCCCGGCAGGATGATGCCGCCCAGGAAGCGCCCTTGGGTGTCGATGGCTTCGACCGTCACCGCCGTACCGACCATCACCACCACGCACGGCCGGGCCGGCCCCTGGGCCAGCAAGCGCTGACGGGCGCCGATCATGGCGACCCAGCGGTCCGAACCGAGTCTGGCCGGGTGGTCATATCCATTGCTCAAACCGGCTTCGGCGCTGCTGGACACCACCCACTGGGGCGTCACGTCCCACAACTCCAGCTGCTCCTCGACCCGCCGCTTGACCGCGTCGCCGGCCACGATGCAGCCCAGCACCCAGCGCGGCGCGGGCAGACCGCTCCAGTCGCCCTCGGCGAGTTTTTCAATGTTCTCCAGAAACTGAGCGCCATGGGCCAACAACCGCCCGCCCACCCGAGGTGCGTCGTACAGCGCCCATTTCAACCGCGTGTTGCCTACGTCCAGGGCCAGAAAAGTCATGGGCGCATTATGACCAAGGCACCACCGCGCACTTGCGGCAGCGCAGCACGGCCGCGGCGAGAGTTTTCTGGCGCGAGACGTCTTCGCCAAGGATGCGGTGGAACCGGCTCTGCCGGGCCACTCGCATCGCCCGCTAGAGGGGGTCGCGCACAGCGCGGCGGGGGTGGGTCAGATCAACCCGATCCAGCAGGCGCGCTGAACGGCGGCGAGCTTGTTGTCGGTCTGGAGCTTGGCCATGGCGTTGGAGAGGTGGTAGTTCACCGTCCGTTCGGAACAGTCCATGCGCAAGGCGGTCTCACGCGCGGTCAGCCCCTCGAACGCGAGGTTCAGGCTCTCCTGCTCGCGCGGACTGAGCGACAGCCGCTGCTCGGCGATGGCCCGCTTGAGCATCGGCCAGATGTTGAACGCCGACCAGGCCAGCGACGCGGCTTCGGAACGGTCGGCAAACGCCCGTGGGCTGAACAGAAAGCACTCGAACGCCCGACCCGCGGGCAGCGTGAACGCCACCCGCACCAGCGTCTGGTGGCCATGGGCCAGCCAGAGACGTCGCCAGCGGCCGGCCTGTTCGGCAAACGCGGACTTGGAAATGTCTTGCCAGGCCACCAGCGGGGCGTCGCTGTCGCGCCAGCCAGCGCCAAAATCGCGGCTTTCGGCCAGCGCCTGCGCGGGGCCCAGCAGGCGCGGAGGATGCACCGCCAGCACCTCCCGGTCGTCGCGCCCGCCGGTGGGCGTGGGGCCCAGCACCACCACCGCCTCCACCCCCAATTCGCCCAGCGCGCAGACCCAGTCGGCCAGGATGGCGTCCACGCCCACACTGTCAAAGTTGACAGGCAAGGTCATGTTTTGCAAAGCCGTGTTGGGCGGACAATAGCCCAGGCGTCTGTCGCCCCACCCGGATGGGCTGGGCGCACGCGCTGATGATCGAAGGAGAACATATTGCCGTTGGACCGGATGTGGGTTCGCAGCGCACGCGCCAGACTGTGGCGCTGGCTGGTGGACGAAATCGTCCGTGCACCGCTGGAACCCATTTTGCACCCATCCACCTACCGCCTGGTGTGGATCGGCGTGTTTACCTTCATGGGGCACACCATCTTCGGCCTGACCTGGTCCGTCTGGATTCCGCAACCGCACGAAAACCTTGTTCTGCGCGCCTGCCTGGCCTTCCTGTCACTGCTTTACCTGCTCCCCAGCGTCGCCAGGAACCCACTGGCCCAACAAAGCGGGTGGATCTTCGGCCTGGCAACCTGGATCCAGCTGCCCTGGTTCTTTTCGTACATGTACTGGATGAACGGCGGCAATGCCACCTGGCTCTCCAGTGTGGCTGCCATGATCCTGATTTATTTTCATGCAACCGACTGGCGTATCGCATGGGTCGGCCTGATCAGTGGCGGTTTCATCGGGTGGGTGAGTGCCGTCGCGATGGGTGCGGAAAACATGCCTTGGGTCGGGACGCCTGCAAACGTCGTGGTCATTGGATTTGCCGTCACCATAGGGCTGATGCTGGGGTTTTCCGGTGCCAACCTGCGCCGCACCCGGCTGATCAACACCCTGAGCACCATGGGGGTGATGGCGCACGAGCTGCGAACTCCGCTGGCCACCGTCAACCTGATGGGTGACGTGTTGCGCAACCTGGCGCAGAACGATCTGCCCGAGAGCAAACGCAAGAAGCTGGAAGAACTGTCCACCCGGCTGCAGAACCTGGTGCGCAGCATGAACCGCCAGATCGACACCCAGATCTCCAACGCCCAGCTGTTGCGCCTGCCGCGGGAACGCTCGGCCATCATGGCCGGGGATCTGGTGCACGAGGTGGTGTCCGGTTACCCCTACCGCTCCTCGCGCGAGCGCGACTGCGTGCTGGTGCACCTGCAGCAGGATTTCTGCTTCATGGGCTCAAGGCCGCTGTTTGCCCAGGTCTTGACCAATCTGCTCAAGAACGCCCTGCACGCACTGGCGTCGGGTGGCAACGCGCCGCGTCCGGGCGATCTGCGCATCGACATTGGCTTGCACCATGGCAAAGGGCGCATCGCGGTGTCCGACCAGGGCGTGGGCATTCCCTACGAAAAGCAGGCGCGCATCTTCGAACCGTTCTTCTCCACCCAGACCGGCGCTGGCAGTGGCCTGGGCCTCACCTTCTGCAAGAACGTGGTTGAAACCGTCAACGGCCAGATCAGCGTGCATTCAGAACCCGATCTGGGTGCGGTCTTCATGATCGACCTGCCACTGGACGGCGACCAGCAGCCCTGAACCGACAAGCCCCATCCACCACCATGGCCTTTCACATTCCCCTGTTCCAGCGCACCGGCAGCATCCTGTTCCTGGACGATGACATCGACTACCTGGACATGCTGGGCATGGTCACGCCCATGCACTTCCAGATCGAACTGTATTCACGTCCGGCAACCTTCATCGAACGCATGCGCGAAGAACCGGCACGCTGGGAGGCCGACGCCGGTTTGCACCTGCAGATGATCGAGCGCTGGCGGCAGGGACATCCCCTGCTGCCACAGGTCCTGCGTTATTGGGCCAACCACCCGGCGCGCTACCAGCTGGCCCAGACCTGCGTGGTGGACTACGCCATGCCCGGCACCGATGGCCTCAAGGTTCTCAACACCTTGCTCGACTGGCCAGGCTCGCGCATCTTGCTCACCGGACAGGCCGACGAGCAGATCGCCATCCAGGCCTTCAACGGCGGGCTGATCGACCAGTTCATTCCCAAGCAAGCGGCCGACATCGCCGGGCGGCTGCTGTCCACCCTGGCCAAACTGGCCTACGCCCCGCACCCGCGGCTCAACACCCTCTGGCGCGCGGTGCTGCAGCCGGCCCAGCAGTCGGTGCTGCAGGTCCCGGCGATTTCGCGTGCCCTGCAACAGTTTGCCCAGCAGCGCTGGATCGAGTATGTGGTGCTGGGTGAACCGTTTGGCCTGCTGGGGCTCGACGCCCAGGGACACTGCCAGTGGTTGCAACTGGAGCCCACCAACACGCTGAGCGATGTGACCGAGCTGGCCAGCACCGCCGGGCTGGGCCTGGATGTGGTGCGTGCGGTGCAGTCGGGTGCTCTGCTGCCCGCGGTGGAACTGCACCAGCAGCTGGGTCTGCGCGGCCCGATCCGGACCGCGCCCGCCTTTGACCTGGGCGATGAGGGACTGCTGAAAGCGGCGGTGTTCGAGCTGCACACCACCGATCTGCCTCAACCCATCTACGCCTACCGCAACTTCCTGGACGCTCAGGGCTTGCGCAGCGTTCAGGACGCCTGAGCCTCTGTCACCCGGGCCCGGCGGGCGACAGGCCAATTCCAGGGCTCAACCAGGGGTGCGATTTCTCGCGCAACGTCGGCCACATGGTCCAGCTCGGCATCGGTGAGGTTCGAATTGAGTGTGAGCCGAACCATGGCGCGGTTCCGGCTGGTCGCTGGCGCGCAGAAGATCGCTCCGAACACCCCGCGCTTCTCAAGCTCGTCGCGCAGCTTCATGGTGTCGGGCTCGGTGCCGGCCTCCAGAGAAATGATCTGCTCGGTGCCCTGTTGAATCCAGTACCCGAGATCGGTCAAGGTTTCCCGCATCCGGCGGGTCACGTCCTTCAACCGGGCGCGCTCGGCATCGGCCTGCTGCAAGACGGACACCGTGGCCTTGAGTCCGGCAACCTCCGGCACGAGCAGGCAAGAACTGAAGATGTTGGGATAGCTTGAACTGAGGATGTGGTATCGCAGGCTGGCTGGCGCCGTGAAGAAGCCCGCCCGCCCGGCCATGGCCTTGGCCAAACTGGCCGTGATGAAGTGGACCCGGTCGGTCAGTCCGAGCGCAGCACACAGCCCGGAACCTCTGGGACCATGTGTCCCCAGCGAGTGCGACTCATCCACCAGAATCATGCTGCCGTGTTTCTCGGCCACCTCCACCATGGACTCCAGGGGACACACGGCCCCCGTGGTGCTGTAAACGGAATCCACCACAACGATGCCCGCACCTTTGCGCGCCATCATCTTGTCGAGATGCTCGGGATCGTTGTGCCGGAAGGCGTGGGCCGGCGCCCGCGCGGCGTGCGCGCCCTCCCACAAAGACGTGTGCGCCAGCGAATCCAGATAAACCGGCGTGTTCGCGTCGGCAATCGACTGCAGCAGGCCCACGTTGGCGGCGTAGCCCGACTGGCACACGAAGCCGTCTTCTTTGCCCACCCAGTCGGCCAAGGCCATTTCCAGCGCCCGGGTGGGATGCTGCTGCAGCAGGAACACGCCCGACTGGACCACAAACTCGCTGCAACGGGTCAACGCTTCCACCTGGGCCGACACGATGTCCGGGTGACCGGTCACCCCCAGGTAGTCGTTTCCGTCCAGGCGAACCGCATCAGGGCCGGGTTGCCCTCCATGGAGCACGAAACGACCACCCCATGTGCCGTTCCAACGGGGCACGAACTGCTCATCGATCCGGCGTTGCAGGGCCGGCAGGAGCGGGGGATTGGTGATGCATTTTTCGGTGGTGCAAACAGCTGAGGTCATGGAAATCTCCTTTGAAAAAAGAAGATCCCATTGAAAAAAGGAATCCGTGACAAACCTCACGCTCCCTGTCAGGGTTGACAGGTGCTGTTACGCTTTTTTCTCAAGTTTGGTGCGGTATTGCCGACTGGCGGTGCGGTCACACAACACACGGTGGCCGACCGCGGCCCACTTGCGGCTCAATTCTGGCGCCAGGGCAGTCCGTGGTGGCGCCAGCCACCGGTGTGGCCGCGCTGAGCCTTTCCATCCGGGTCGCCTTCGAAGCCTTCCAGGATGTTGTACGCGGTCAAGCCCAGTTCGGTGGCGCGCTTGGCGGCGGCGATGGAGCGCACGCCGCTGCGGCACAACAGCACCAGCTTCTGCCCCCCGGCTGCGGCTTGCTGAATGGCCGCGTCAAACTGGGTGTTCAGCGCCATGCCGGGCCATTGTTTCCAGGCCACGGCCTGCGCGCCAGGCACAAAGCCGACCCACTCGCGCTCGGCGTCGGTTCGCACATCGACCAGCACCGCCTCCCCTGTTTGCACCCATTGCCAGGCCAGTTGTGGCGATACGTCGCCCGCGTAGGTGCCGCGGTGCGCCGGAGCGGCCGGGCGGGGCTGCATCAGCAGCGCGCCATCGACGTCGTGCCGGATGCCGGAGGTCAGGTTGGCCGGCACGGCTTCATCGATGCGCCGCGGCCTGGGCAGGTTCAGGCTGTCCATGATGGCCACGAACTCGGCCTCGGTCTTGCCCGCCACCCGCGCATTGCCTGCCTTTTCCTGGGCGATGGTGGAATGTGTGCGCCCCTGGTAGTCGTGTCCGGGCCAGACGGTGGTGTCGTCGGGCAATGCGAACAACACCTGCGTGAGACTGCGGTACAGCTCGACCGCACTGCCCGACTGGAAATCGGTGCGGCCGCAGCCGTTGATGAGCAAGGTGTCGCCGGTGAACACCTGGTCGCGCCAGACAAAGCTCATGCTGCCGGCGGTGTGGCCGGGTGTGTGCAGTGCCCGCAGGGTCTCGGCACCGAACCGCAGAACATCGCCATGCGCCAGCTGTGTGGCGGCGGTTCCGATGCCACAACCGGCGGGCGCCGCGGTGCGCGCGCCGGCCAACTCGGCCAGCTTGCCCGCGCTCGTGATGTGGTCGGCGTGCGCATGGGTCTCGACGGCCCAGACGAGCTTGAGCCCGTACTCGCGCAGGGTGGCGAGATCGCGCTCGATCTGCTCTTCCACAGGATCGATGATCAGCGCTTCGCGCGTGGTGTGGTCGAACAGCACATAGGTGTAGGTGCTGGAGTCGGCATCAAAAAGCTGTATCGGTTTCATGGCGGCAAGAAGGTGAGCTCAGGAAAAACGCGCGAGCATGTCGGCCACATCGTCGGGCGGCAGGTCGCCCTGTGCAATCACACAACCCACCATGGTGAAGAAGGTCTTGTCCAGCGCCTTGCGCGCCGCGGCCAGCTGCTGAGCCACTTTCTCGCAGTCAGCGTCGGTTTCGATGAGCTTCTGGATCCCGCGCAACTGACCCTCGACACGCTTGAGGCGCAGCACCAGGGCTCGTTTGCGTTCGGGGTCGTGCACGGTGGTCATGGGGGTTCCTGTGGATGGCGGGCATGCCGCTGGCGCGACCACGGGACCGCCCTGCCTCATACCCTGACAGGTATTGTAGTAACAGCCTTGCGACACCCAAGGAAACCGCTGCCCACAGCCCATGCAAAGACCCCGATGGCGACAGGCCCATAGGGTCCCGCACACGACAACGGTCGGTGAAAACCCTGCCGCCACGCTGGCGCAGCGCGGCGCATCATTTGGAGTCCGTCATTTCATCCACCCTGGAGACAAACCGATGAGCGCCAACAAGCCCGCCACTTCTCGCCGAAACATGATCAAGGGTGCAGCCGTTGCGGCTGGCGCCATGTCGGTCCCGATGATCGCCACCGCACAGACCACCAGCCTGCGCTTCCAAAGCACCTGGCCCGCCAAAGACATCTTCCACGAGTACGCCACCGACTTCGCCAAAAAGGTGAACGACATGGCCAGCGGCAGGCTCAAGATCGAGGTGCTGCCGGCCGGCTCGGTGGTGCCTGCGTTCCAGCTGCTCGAAGCGGTGGCCAAAGGCACGCTGGATGGCGGACACGGCGTGGTGGCCTACCACTACGGCAAGAACTCGGCCCTGGCCCTGTGGGGTTCGGGTCCCGCGTTCGGCATGGACCCCAACATGGTGCTGGCCTGGCACAACTACGGCGGCGGCAAGGCGCTGCTGACCGAGATCTACAAAAGCCTGAACCTGGACGTCACGTCCTACCTCTACGGCCCCATGCCCACCCAGCCCTTCGGCTGGTTCAAGAAGCCCATCGCCAAGGTGGACGACATCAAGGGCGTGAAATTCCGCACCGTGGGCCTGGCGGTGGACATGTACACCGCCATGGGCGCCGCGGTCAACCCGCTGCCCGGCGGTGAAATCGTCCCGGCGCTGGACCGCGGTCTGATCGACGGCGCGGAATTCAACAACGCCAGTTCCGACAACCTGCTGGGCTTCCCCGACGTGGTGAAGAACTGCATGCTGCAGAGCTTCCACCAGAGTGGCGAGCAGTTCGAGATTCTCTTCAACAGCGACAAGCTGGCCGCGCTGCCGACCGAGCTGAAGTCCATCATCGACTACGCGGTGCAGGCCGCCAGCGCCGACATGAGCTGGAAGGCGATCCAGCGCAACTCGACGGACTACCAGGATCTGAAGAAGAAAGGCGTCAAGTTCTACAAGACGCCCGACGCCATCCTGCGCGCTCAGCTCACCGCCTGGGACAAGATCATTGCCCAGAAGGGCGGCGAGAACCCCTTGTTCAAGAAGGTGCTGGACAGCCAGCGCGCCTTCGCTCAGCGGGCTGGCCAGTGGCAGAACGACTACATGGTCGATTTCAAGATGGCCTACAACCACTACTTCGGCCGGGGCGCCAAAAAGGGTTGATCCCTTTGCCGCACACAGGGGCGCCAACGGCGCCCCTTTTTTGTTTCAGTCGGGGACACGATGCAACAATTTCTCTGGTCGGTGGACCGTTTTTCGACATGGGTCGGCAAGGCCTGCGCATGGTCGGTGGTGGCGCTGACCTTGCTCATCTGCTGGGAAGTGTTTTCGCGCTATGTGCTCAACAAGCCGAACGCCTGGGTGCTGGACGCGCAGATCATGCTGTACGGCCTGCTCTTCATGTCAGCGGGTGCCTACACCCTGGCCAAGAACGGCCACGTGCGGGGCGATGTGCTCTACGGTTTCTTCCAGCCGCGCACACAGGCGAGCATAGACCTCACCCTGTACATCGTGTTTTTCCTGCCCGGCATCCTGGCGCTGACCTGGGCTGGCTGGACCTTTGCCAACGACTCGCTGGCGATCCGCGAACAAACCTTCAACGCCGACCCGCTGCCGGTCTACCCGTTCAAGTTCGTGGTGCCCATCACGGGTGCCTTGCTGCTGCTGCAAGGCCTGGTGGAAATCCTGCGCTGTGTGATCTGCCTCAAGACCGGCGCCTGGCCCACCCGGGAAGGTGATGTGGAAGAGGTGGATGTGAACAAACTCAAGGAAATGGTGCACGTGAAGGACAGCGACATTGAAAGCCTGGACCGCCTGGTGGTGCAGCAGCAGAAAGGTGGCCAGCCATGACGATCCGCAAGGAACTCTGGTTCGGCTTCGGCCTGATGGCACTCATCCTGGCGGGTGTGCTGACCATGGTGATCAGTACACCCACCATGACCAACGGCCACTACGGACTGCTCATGCTGTCGCTGGTGGTGGTCGCCATCATGCTGGGCTTTCCGACCGCGTTCACGCTCATGGGCATG
>JALOSH010000450.1 GCA_025458545.1 Hydrogenophaga sp. | reverse complement strand
GGCGATGGCGATCATCGAGCGGCTGACCGGCGAGAGAGCGCTGGGCTGGTACACCGGCCGCGACAGCCCCAACACACGCCGCCTGGTGGCCGACTTCGGCGGCTTCGAATACGACAGCGACTACTACGGTGAAGACCTGCCGTTCTGGATGAAGGTGCGCAAGACCGACGGCAGCGATGCCCACCAGCTCATCGTGCCCTACACGCTGGACTGCAACGACATGCGCTTCGCGCTACCCCAGGGCTATTCGCACGCCGATCCGTTCTTCCAGTACATGAAGGACACCTTCGACGCGCTGTATGTCGAAGGAGACCCCAACGGCCTGGACCGCCCGAAGATGATGAGCATCGGCATGCACTGCCGCCTGCTCGGCCGCCCGGGCCGCATCACCGCGCTGCAGCGTTTTCTGGACCACATCCAGTCGCACGACAAGGTCTGGGTGGCGCGCCGCCTGGACATCGCGCGCCACTGGAAAGCCACGCACCCCCTACCCACCCTCTGAGCCGCCGACATGCCCATCACCCTGGACCAACTCAACGCGGCACCCCTGCCCGAGGCGCTGCAGATGCTCGACGGCCTGTACGAGCATTCGCCGTGGATCGCCGAAAAGGCCCTGGCGCACCGCCCCTTCGCATCGCTGGCCGCGCTGAAACACGCCATGGTGCGGGTGCTGGCCGAGGCCGGCGTGGAGCCCCAGCTCGCGCTGATCCGCGCCCACCCCGAGCTGGCGGGCAAGGCCATGGTGAGCCAGTCGCTCACGGCCGAATCGACAAACGAGCAGACCAAGGCGGGCCTCACCCACTGCACGCCCGAAGAATTCGCGCACATCCAGCAGCTCAACGCCGACTACAACGCGCGCTTCGGCTTCCCGTTCATCCTCGCGGTGCGTGGCCCGCGCGGCACCGGCCTCACCAAGGCGCAGATCATCGCCACCTTCGAACGTCGGCTGCACAACCCGGTGGACTTCGAGCGCGCCGAGTGCCTGCGCAACATCCACCGCATCGCCGAGATCCGCCTGAACGACAAGTTCGGTTTCGAACCCGTGCTGGGCAACGCCGTGTGGGACTGGCACGAATGCCGAGCTCGGCCAGCTGACCGTGACCTACCTGACCGACGCGCACCGGGCCTGCGCGGCGCAGCTGCAGCGGCAGATGCTGGCGCTGGGGTTTGACGAAGCGCACATCGACGCGGTGGGCAACGTCGTGGGCCGCTACAACGGCCTGGCGCCCGATGCGCCCAGCTTGCTCACCGGCAGCCACTACGACACGGTGCGCAACGGTGGCAAGTACGACGGGCGCCTGGGCATCTACGTGCCCATGGCCTGCGTGCAGCAGCTGAAGCAAGCGGGTCGCCGCCTGCCCTTCGCCATCGAGGTGGTGGGCTTCGCCGAAGAGGAGGGCCAGCGCTACAAGGCCACCTTCCTCCGCCTGCCCTTCGCCATCGAGGTGGTGGGCTTCGCCGAAGAGGAGGGCCAGCGCTACAAGGCCACCTTCCTCGGCTCGGGCGCGCTCACCGGCCACTTCAACCCGGCCTGGCTGGACCAGCAGGACGCCGACGGCATCACCATGCGGGCGGCCATGCAACACGCCGGGCTGCCCGCCACGCTGGACGCCATCGGCGCGCTGCAGCGCGACCCCTCGAAATACCTCGGCTTTGTCGAGGTGCACATCGAGCAGGGTCCGGTGCTGAACGAACTCGACCTGCCGCTGGGCATCGTCACCTCCATCAACGCCAGCGTGCGTTACCTGGGCGAGGTGGTCGGCATGGCCTGCCACGCCGGTACCACGCCCATGGACCGCCGGCGCGACGCGGCCTGCGCCGTGGCCGAACTGGCGCTCTTCGCCGAACAGCGCGCCGCGGCGGATGGCGATTCGGTGGCCACCATCGGCATGCTGCAGGTGCCCAACGGCTCCATCAACGTGGTGCCGGGCGTGTGCAAGTTTTCGCTCGACATCCGAGCGCCCAGCAATGCGCAGCGCGACGCGCTGGCGCGCGACATCGTGGCGCAGTTGCAGAGCATCTGCGATCGCCGGGGCGTGCGCCACACACTGGAAGAGACCATGCGCGCCGCCGCAGCGCCCAGCGCACCGGCCTGGCAAGCGCGCTGGGAGGCGGCCGTGCAAGCGCTGGGCGTGCCGCTGTACCGGCTGCCCAGCGGTGCCGGGCACGACGCCATGAAGCTGCACGAGTTGATGCCCCAGGCCATGCTGTTCGTGCGCGGCCTCAACAGCGGCATCAGCCACAACCCGCTGGAATCCACCACCAGCGACGACATGGACCTCTGCGTCAGCGCTTTCTCGCACCTGCTCGAACAACTCGCCAACGAACAACAAGGTTGAACCACCCATGACCACGCCCCAACAGCAACTCGACGCCTGGATCGACGCCCACTTTGACGAAGAGGTGAGGTTCCTGCAGGCACTCGTTCGTGTGCCCACCGACACGCCGCCCGGCAACAACGCGCCGCACGCCGAGCGCACCGCCGAGCTGCTGGCCGCCATGGGCCTGCAGGCTGAAAAGCACGCCGTGCCCGAGGCCGAGGTGAAGGCCGCGGGCCTGGAGACCATCACCAACCTGATCGTGCGCCGCCGCTTCGGCGACGGCGGTAAGACCATCGCCCTCAATGCGCACGGCGACGTGGTGCCGCCCGGCGAGGGCTGGACGCACGACCCCTACGGCGGCGAGATCGTGGACGGCAAGATCTACGGCCGCGCCACCGCAGTGAGCAAGTGCGACATCGCCAACTTCACCTTCGCGATCCGCGCGCTGGAATCGCTGGGCACGCCGCTCAAGGGCAGCGTGGAACTGCACGTGACCTACGACGAGGAATACGGCGGCGAGGTCGGCCCCGACTGGCTGCTGAAGAAGGGCCTGACCAAGCCCGACCTGATGATCGCCGCCGGTTTCAGCTACCAGGTGGTGGTGGCGCACAACGGATGCCTGCAGCTGGAGGTGACGGTGCACGGCGACATGGCGCACGCCGCCATTCCCGACAGCGGCACCGACGCGCTGCAGGGCGCGGTGCACATCCTCAACGCGCTCTACGCACTCAACGCCGACTACCTCAAGATCACGTCGAACGTGGAAGGCATCACTCACCCCTACCTCAACGTGGGCCAGATCAGCGGCGGCACCAACACCAACGTGATTCCCGGCAAGGTGGTGCTCAAGGTAGACCGCCGCATGATCCCCGAGGAAGACCCGGCCGAGGTGGAAGCCGCGCTGCGCCGCACCATCGCCGAAGCGGCGGCCAGCTTCCAGCCACCGCGCGGCGGCCGCGCCATCAGCGTCGATGTGAAGCGCATCTTGCTGGCGCGCGCGCTCAAGCCGCTGCCGGGCAACCGGCCGCTGGTCGAAGCGATCCAGAAACACGGCCGCGAGATCTTTGGCGAGGTGATTCCGGCCGTGGGCACGCCGCTCTACACCGATGTGCGCATCTACGGCGAACACGGCATCCCGGGCGTGATCTACGGCGCCGGTCCGCGCACGGTGCGCGAGTCCAACGCCAAACGCGCCGACGAGAACCTGGTGCTGGACGATTTGCGGCGAGCGACCAAGGTGATTGCCCGCACGCTGCTGGACCTGCTGAAACCCGCGTAAATTTGCATCGAGCCGCTTGCCATCACGACCGCCCGCGCAAGCCGGGCGACCCGCTCTGGAGACACACATGACCCCCGCCGAACAAGCCCTGCGCGACGCCGCACTCGAATACCACCGCTCGCCCAACAAGGGCAAGATTTCGGTCAACCCGACCAAGCCGCTGTC
>JALOSH010000449.1 GCA_025458545.1 Hydrogenophaga sp. | reverse complement strand
TTGATGCGGTGGTCGGTCAGTCGGCCCTGGGGGAAGTTGTAGGTGCGGATGCGGTCGCTGCGGTCGCCGCTGCCGACCAGGCCTTTGCGCGTGGCGGCCTCTTTGGCGGCGCGTTCGCTGCGGTCTTTTTCTTGCAGCCGCGCCTGCAGCACCTGCAAGGCCTTGGCCTTGTTGCTGTGCTGGCTGCGGCCGTCCTGGCATTCGGCGGTGATGCCGGTGGGCAGGTGGGTCACGCGCACGGCCGAGTCGGTCTTGTTGATGTGCTGGCCGCCTGCGCCGCTGGCGCGGTAGGTGTCGATGCGCAGCTCCGCCGGGTTGAGCTTGATGGCCTCGGCTTCGTCGGGCTCGGGCATCACGGCCACGGTGGCGGCGCTGGTGTGGATGCGGCCCTGCGTCTCGGTGACTGGCACGCGCTGCACCCGGTGGCCGCCGGATTCGAAGCGCAGCTGGCCGTACACGTTGGCCCCAGGCCCGCGGCCCGCGATGCGCAACACCACCTCTTTGTAGCCGCCCAGTTCGCTGGGCGACTCGCTCACGATCTCGGTGGTCCAGCCTTGGCTGTCGGCGTAGCGAGTGTACAGGCGTGCCAGGTCGCCCGCGAACAGGGCGGATTCGTCGCCGCCAGTGCCAGCGCGGATTTCCACAAAAGCCGGGCGCTCGTCGTCCGGGTCTTTGGGCAGCAGCAGTTGCTGCAGTTCGGCGTCCAGCCGTTCCAGGTCGGTCTTGGCCGATTCGATTTCCTCCTGGGCCATTTCGGCCATGTCCGGGTCTTCCAGCATCGCCAGGGCATCGGCCAGGTCGGCTTCGCGTTGCTGGTGGCGGTTGAACACCTCGACGATGACCGAAGCGTCAGCGTGCTCGCGGCTGAGCGCGCGGAAACGCTCCAGGTCGTTCACCACATCGGGTGCCGAGAGCAGGGCGTCGAGCTCGTGCAGCCGGGCTTTCTGGCGCAGCAGGGTGTTGCGGACAAAGGGTTTCATGCGAAGACGGGAAGGGGGGCGACGGCGGCAAGGAGCGCACGGGGCCGACGGACCGTGCCAGAGCGCACCGAAGGGTGCGCGGTCGGCGTCGCTAGGACTTTTCGCGCAGGAACAGGCGCGAAACGGTCTGCGCCGTGGCGGCGCGGGCGTCGGCGTCGCCGCTGTGCAGTTCGGCCAGGGTGCCGTGCAGCATTTTTTGCGTCAGGCCTTTTGAAAGGGCTTCGAGCACGGCGTCCACCGACTCCCCTTTGGCCAGCAGCTTTTTGGCGCGCATCAGCTCGGCGGCACGCCAGACGTCGGCCTGGGCGTTGATCTGCTGGATCAGCGGCACCACGCCGCCCTTGGCCGGGTCGCGCTGCTCCAGCCAGTGCATGAAGCTGAGCACGCCGGCGTCGATGATCACCTCGGCCTGGGCCACCGCGGCCTGGCGGTTTTCCTTGCCCGACTGCACCACGGAGGCGAGGTCGTCCACGGTGTACAGGTAGACATCGCTCAGACTCTTGACCTCGGGTTCGATGTCGCGTGGCACCGCCAAGTCCACCATGAACATGGGCCGATGCTTGCGTTTTTTCAGCGCCCGCTCCACCGCGCCCAGGCCGATGATGGGCAGCGTGCTGGCGGTGCAGCTGATCACCGCATCGAACTCGTGCAGACGGTCGGGTATGTCGGCCAGGCGCATCACCTGGGCACCAAAACGCCCGGCCAGCGTTTCGCCCCGTTCCAGCGTGCGGTTGGCAATCGCCATGCTTTTGGGCGTTTTGGCCGCGAAGTGGGTGGCGGCCAGTTCGATCATTTCGCCCGCGCCGACGAACAGCACCCGGATTTCTTTCAGGTCTTCAAACAGCTGGCTGGCCAGGCGCACAGCGGCCGCGGTCATGCTGATGGAATGGGCACCGATTTCGGTGGAGGTGCGCACCTGCTTGGCCACCGCAAAGGAGCGCTGGAACATCTGATGCAGCGTGCTGCCCAGGGCGCCGGCTTCGTCGGCGGCGCGCACCGCGTCTTTCATCTGGCCCAGGATCTGGGCTTCGCCCAGCACCATGCTGTCGAGCCCGCTGGCCACACGGAAGGCGTGGCGCGCGGCCTCGCCTTCGCGAAGGATGTAGGCGTGGTCCTTGAGCACGTGGGTGCTGACGCCGCCGGTCTGCGCCAGCCATTCGAGCGTGGGGTCCACGGCCGCCTGGTCGCCCGCGGCGTAGAGCTCGGTGCGGTTGCAGGTGGACAGCAGTGTGGCCTCGGGCTGGCGCGGCAGGCTCTGGCGGTAGTTCAAAGTGGGCTGGATCTGGTCGAGGGCAAACGCGAAACGGCCCCGCAAATCCAGCGGAGCCGTGTGATGGTTGATGCCGAGGGCCCAGACAGACATGTGCGGATTATAAAATTGGCGGCCCAAAGACCAAACATCGCAGTCCCCATGACCTTTTTGGCCCTGACCGGGCACCTGCTCAACTTCATGGCGCCCGCGCTGGTCATGGCGCTGTTGTTGTGGGGCATGCCCCGGCTCTGGCCCAAAGCCCGCAAAGGCCGCTGGGCGCCGCGCACCGAACTGCTGGCGCTGTCTGGCGTGGGTGTGGCGGTGTTGCTGGCAGGGCTGATCGTGTTTGGCCGCGACGGCAAGATGTTCACTTACCTGGCGCTGGTGCTGGCCCAGGGCTCGCTGCTCTGGTGGGTGCGCGGGCGGTGATCAGTCGGGCGCAAACAGGTCCACACGGTCGGTGATCAGGCCGTCGATGCCCAGCGCCCACAGGCGCGCGGCCGAAGCGGGTTCGTTCACGGTGTAGGCCAGGGCTCTCATGCCGGCGCCGTGCACGCTGGTCATCAGTGCGTCGGTCCACAGCACCTGGTTGCAGACCACGGCCACGCAGTCCAGCTGGCGGGCCAGGTCCAGCCAGCCTTCCCACAGTGTTTCCAGCAGCAAGCCGCGCGGCAGTTGCGGCGCCGCTTCTTGAGCGGCTGCCAGCGCGTGTGGCTGGAACGAGGTCAGCAGCGGCACGACGGGTGCACCGACCCACAGCCGGGCGGCTTCCAGCGCCACGGCCCGCCCGGTCTCGGCTTCCAGGCCCGGCGTCGGCTTGATCTCGATGTTGAGCAAAAAAGCATTGGCCTGACAGAAACCGGCCAGCGCCGCCAGCGTGGGCAAGGTCTCTCCAGCGTATTGGCGAGAATGCCAGCGACCGGCGTCCCGTTGGCTCAGCGCCTGCCACGGCTGCTCGCCCGCCACACCCTCGCCGTCGGTGGTGCGGTCCAGCGTGGCGTCGTGCAGCAGAAACACCACGCCGTCGGCGCTCAGCTTGGCATCGCATTCGGCCATGCGGTAGCCGTGCTGGGCGCCCAGGCGGAAAGCGGCCAGGGTGTTTTCGGGCGCCAGCTTGCCTGCGCCCCGGTGGGCGATCCAGCGCGGGTAGGGCCACGGCCGCGGTGTGCCGGTCATAGGCGCTGCCCCGTCTGGCTGTCGAACCAGTGCAGCCGGTCTTCGCGTGGTTTGGCAAACACCGTGCTGCCCACCGCCGGTGCGCCCTGGTCTTCGTGGGTCCGGATGATGAGCGACTCGTCGCCCAGGCGGGCATGGATCAGGCGCTCGGCGCCCAGCATTTCCACCGTCTCCACT
>JALOSH010000060.1 GCA_025458545.1 Hydrogenophaga sp. | reverse complement strand
GTCCAAGCGCACCACCGCCTACGCAGGTTTCCGCTCGGTCGAGCGCGAGAACGGTGCGGGCGTGAAGAGCCGGGATGAAACCCTCTACGCCGTGGGCGTTCGCCACGACTTCTGACACTGGATGCCGAGAGCTGCGCGCTCTACAGATGCTTCCTTGACTGTTCTCCGAGGTTCACGCGGGGCAAAGCCCATCAGAGACGCGTGATTTTTTGCGGTTCCAGCCTTTGTTGGAACCGCTTTTTTTCGTGGGTATCAGCCCCGACGGTGCCAAGCCAGCAAGCGCGGCGTGACCAGCACCAGCACCACCAGCGCCAGCAAGGTGGCCGACATGGGGCGC
Source organism: Hydrogenophaga sp. (assembly GCA_025458545.1). The sequence continues at coordinate 8,726 of JALOSH010000060.1, read as the reverse complement.
TGGAAGAACACCGCTGCACTGCCTTCGCCGATGGACATGGCGTTGCGGAACTGCGCCTCGGCCAGCGGGCCGAGGATCAGGCCCACGATCACCGGTGCGGTCGGGAAATCGAAGCGCCGCAACACCACACCCACCAGCGCCAGGCCGAACATGACGAACAGATCGAACGCACTCTGGCGCATGCCGTACACGCCCACCGTGGCAAAAATCAGGATGCCGGCATACAGCGGCGCTTTCGGGATTTTGAGCAGCTTGACCCACAGGCCCACCAGGGGCAGGTTGAGCACCAGCAGCATCACGTTGCCGATGTAGAGCGACGCGATCAGTGCCCAGACCAGGGTGGACGAGGTCTGGAACAGTTGCGGCCCGGCGTTGATGCCGTAATTCTGCAGCGCGCTCAGCAAAATGGCAGCGGTCACCGAGGTGGGGATGCCCAGCGTGAGCAACGGGACCAGGGTGCCCGTCACGGCCGCGTTGTTGGCCGCTTCAGGACCAGCCACACCTTCAATCGCGCCGGAGGTGCCGAACTCCGCCTTGTGCTCGGGCTCGGCCAGCTTGCGCTCGGTGGCGTAGCTGAGAAAGGTCGGTATCTCGGAGCCTCCGGCGGGGATGGTGCCGAAGGGAAAGCCAATGAAGGTGCCGCGCATCCAGGCCGGCCAGGAGCGCTTCCACTCTTTGCGCGTCATGTGCACCCGGTTCAACTTGTTCATGCTGGTCTCGCTCTTGCCTTCGTACAGCGCGTTGTACAAAGCCTCGGTGACCGCAAACAGGCCCACCGCCACCAGCACCACCTCGACACCGTCCAGGAACTCGATCACCCCCCCGGTGTAGCGCACCTGGCCGGTGATCTGGTCCATGCCCACCAGGCCCAGCGCCAGACCGAAGAAGAGCGCGGTGAGGCCGCGCAAGGTGCTCTGCCCCAGCACCGCGCTCACGGTGGTGAAGGCCAGCAGCATCAGGCAGAAATACTCGGGCGGACCGAGCTTGACGGCAAATTCGGCCAGGATGGGCGCGAACAGGGTCACCAGCACGGTGGCAATGGTGCCCGCCACGAACGAGCCGATGGCCGCCGTGGCCAGGGCCGCGCCTGCGCGACCGCTCTTGGCCATCTTGAAGCCCTCCAGCGCGGTCACCATGGTGCCGGTTTCACCGGGTGTGTTGAGCAAGATGGAGGTGGTGGAGCCGCCGTACATGGCACCGTAGTAAATGCCGGCAAAGAAGATCATCGAGGCCGTGGGCTCGACCTGCGAGGTGATCGGCAACAACATGGCCACCGTGACCGCCGGGCCCAGGCCCGGCAGCACACCAATGGCGGTGCCCAGGGCACAGCCGGCCAGCGCCCACAGCAGGTTGATCGGGGTGCCGGCGGTGGCAAAGCCGCCGAGCAGGTTGTTCCAGGTTTCAAGCATGGTGAATTCCTTTGCGGTCGGGCGGCGGGTCTATATCCAGCCAGTGCCGGTCAGACCCGGCAGGTTCACGCCCAGGAACTTGGTGAAGAGCCAGAAGGTGGGGGCTGCGATCAGCATGCCGATCACCACGTCCTTGACCGTCTGCATGGCGTTGCCAGCGGCCTTGCCTTCGCTGATGCGCAAACCGCGCACCGCCAGGGTGAAGCACAGGGCACAGCTGAGCACGAAACCGATGGTGGTGATCAGCGCTGCGTTGCCCAGAATGCCGGCCGACACCCAGGCCATGGCATGCCAGTCGCCACGTGCCGCGCCGGAAGGTTCGGGCATGTTGCGAAAGCCGCCGGTGCGCACCTCCCAGATCAGCAAAACACCACAAAGCCCCATGGCGGCCGCGACCACCCACGGCAAGAAATTCGGGCCCACACCCGCGTAGCCCGCATCGGACGGGATGTTGGCCGCACCATAGGCCAGACCGGCGGCGAGCAGCACGGCGGCGATGCCCAGGGCCAGTTGACCGGGGCGGTGATCAGGGCGTGACGGTGAGGGCGGTGACGTGGGGGCTTGCATGGGGGCGCTCCTGCCTGGTGAAAGAGAGCTGAAAAAAGAAACGGCCGCGACGCCAGCGCCGCGGCCGCCGATTCACACGGTGTGGTGCCGGGCGATCAGACCATGCCGGCGCGAACCATGGTGGCGCGCAGGCTGGAGAAGTCCTTGTCCACGAACTCGTCGAATGCCTTGCCGGTCAGCAGGGCGGGCGTCCAGTTGTTCTTTTCCAGAGCAGCCGCCCAGGCCTTGCTCTGGGTCGCCTTGACCACGCGCTGGGTCAGCGCATCGCGCTGAGCCGGGGTGATGCCCGCCGCGCCGAACACGCCGCGCCAGTTGCCGATCTCGACGTTGATGCCCTGCTCCTTGAGCGTCGGGATCTTGTCGATGCCCTTGATGCGCTGGCCAGCGGTGACGGCGATCGCCTTCATCTTGCCGCTCTCGATGTATGGCTGGAACTCGCTGTAACCGCTGCCGCCCACGGTGACGTTGCCACCCAGGATGGCCGCCACCGCCTCGCCGCCACCCCGGAACGGCACGTAGTTGATCCGGGCAGCGGGCACGCCCACCGACTGCGCGATCTGCGCCGCTGCAATGTGCTCGGTGGAGCCCCGCGAACCGCCACCCCACTTGATGCTGCCGGGGTCCTTTTTCAGGGCCTCGACCACATCCTTCATGGAGTTGAAGGGGGAACTGGCGGGCAACACAAACACGTTGTACTCGGTCGTCAAGCGGGCAATCGGTGTGATCTGGGTGATCGACACCGGCGGTCTGCCGGTGATGATGCCGCCGAGCATCACGGCGCCCATGACCATCAGCGCATCGGGATCGCCCTTGGATGCGTTGAAGAACTGGGCCAGGCCGATGGTGCCCGCCGCACCACCTTTGTTTTCAAAGGTCACCGAGTCGGCCACCTTGGCGTCGCGCAAGGCTTCGCCCAGGGCACGGCCCGTGCCGTCCCAGCCACCACCGGGGTTGGCGGGAATCATCATCTTGATGTTGCCGCTGGCCCAGGCCACGTTGGGCAGGGCACCGGCGGCGGCCAGCGCGGCCAGGGATTTCAGGAAGGTGTCGCGACGCATGAGAAGTCTCCAGAGAGGTTTGGCGGTATGGTTATCTTCCAACCGGACGATGTCAATTGGCTGTCCATCTTCCCGGTGTTAACCCTAGGAAGATGGACGCTTTGCATCAGAAGCGGTGACGCAGACCGAACTGAACGCCGTTGGAGCTCGACCCGGCCACAGGGCTGTTGAAGCCCAGCGCGGAGGCGGCGCCGTTGGAAACGGCTGTGAGGTGGCCGTAAATGGCTGTGCGCTTGGACAGGTTGTGACTCGCCTGCAGGGTGTAGATCTTGGCGTCGTCGCTGGCAGCAGCCGCCGATCCGTTGACGTCCTTGGCCTGGGCTGCGCCGACCGACAGCGTGGTTTCACCGAACTTGAACGCCGCTGCGGCACCATAGACCTTGAGCTTCTTGGCCGCTCTGTCTTCCGAGTCGTAATACGCCGAGACCTTGACCGAACCAAAGTCGTAGGCACCTGCCAGCAGCATGGCGTCCCTGCCCTGCTTGCCGGCCAGCGTGCCATCGACATCGGCCGCCTGTATCAGCCCAAGCCCGGCTGTGATGGGCCCCCTGGCGTACAGCGCATGGGCACTGACCTGCTTTTCGAAATCCGCACTGGTGTTGGTGCTGGCCCGCTCATCCCCCAGGCTGTACTGGAGCTGGAACACGGTGTTGGCCAAGCTGGGCGAGAGGTAGGTGATGGCGTTGTTCGAGCGGTTGTAGTCGCCGTTGCCGATGATGGGCACCACGCTCAGCACGTCGTAGGTCTTGGTGCCGACGATGCCGGCAATGTCGTCCATCGGCGTGTACTGGCGACCCAGGCGGACCGTGCCCCAGGCACCACCCAGACCCAGATAAGCCTGACGGCCGAACAGCCGTCCGCCCTGGCCGCTGGTGCCCACGTCGGCGTTGAAACCCGACTCCAGCACAAAGTTGGCCCGGAGGCCGCCGCCCAGATCCTCGACGCCGCGCAGACCCCAGCGCGAACCCTGTTGTTGCCCCGACGACAGACGCACCACGGAGGTGGCACCTTTGACGCGCTCGACCGCGACGTCAACCACGCCGTACAGCGTGACCGAAGACTGGGCATGGACCAGGCCGGTGAACAGGCCCATGACGGCCAATGTGATCGCTTGTCTCTTCATGTTTGACTTTCGTGAATGAATGGAAGGCCGCTGGCAATGCAGCAGGCCCGGCACGTCCGCCATCGGGCTGGACAAGGGAATGGTCACGAACCTGCCTGTCAGTCCGCTGTCCGCCGCCCCCGGAGAAACCCTATGTGGTAGCTCCTTGCAGCGAGCACCCGAACGCCCTGATGGCCATAATCCCAGCCCATGAAGCTGCTCCTGATCGAAGACAACGCCGCGATGCAGACCACCTTGCGCCGCAGTTTCGAACGGCGCGGTGTGCAGTTGTTGGGCTGCGAAGATGGCTCACGCGCGCTGTCCTTGTGGCAGGCCAGCCTGCCCGATGCGGTGTTGCTCGACCTGAGCCTGCCCGGGCTGGATGGCCTGGAGATCCTGAGCCAGGCACGCGCAGCAGGCCTGACTACGCCGGTCATCATCCTGACGGCGCGCGGAACCGTCGGCGACCGGATCCTTGGCCTCAACACCGGGGCAGACGACTACATGCCCAAGCCGTTTGATCTCGATGAACTGGAGGCCCGGGTGCGTGCGCTGGTGCGCCGCTCCGGGAAGCCCGACCACCCGTCGAGCGTGCCGGGACGGCATGCGGAGTGGTGTGGCATGCAGGTGGACCGTGAGAGCGGCGCGGTCTACTTTCACGGACAAGCGCTGGAACTGGCCCCACGCGAACTGTCGCTGCTGCAAGCGCTGCTCAGCAAGCCTGGACATGCGGTGGCCAAAGAGCGCCTGTTCGAACTGGTGTTCCCGGGCGAAACGCAGGTACAGACCGAAGCCATCGAAGTGGTGGCCTATCGCCTGCGGAAAAAAATCGCCCACACCGGCGCTCAGCTGGTGACCCTGCGCGGCCTGGGATACCTGCTCAAGGCGAACAGCTGATGCCGGCGTCCACCGAACCGACGCCACAAGCTCGGAAGATCGGCCAGCGGCCACGCATGCCATCGCTGCGCAGCAGCCTGATGCTGGGCATCCTGTTGCCGCTGTTCGCGTTCGTGATCATCAACACGGTGGTGCTCTACCAGCAGGCATTGGCTGCAGCCGACACCGCCTACGACCGGACCTTGCTGGCCACGGCCAAATCGCTGGGCGAGCAGTTGCGCGTGTCCAGTGCCGGGCAAGAGCTGCGGGTCGAATCCACCTTGTTGTACTCCGCCCTCGAAGCCTTCGAAGCGGACAACCGGAGTCGACTCTTTTTCCGCGTGAGTGGATTCGGAGGCGAGCTGGTCTCGGGCTTCGAAGACCTGCCGGCGCCGCGCAGCCGCCTGCCGGAACAAAGCATCTATGCAGCCCTGGTGCACTTCTACGACGACGAGTACCGAGGCGCCCCGGTGCGCATGGCGGTGCTGAAACAGCCGGTCTCGGGTCTGGAGGGCCAGGGCATGAGCACCATCCAGGTGGCCGAGACGCTGGAACTGCGGCAGACACTCGCACGCCAGATCCTGATCGACACGCTCTGGCGCCAGGCGGCCCTGGTGATCGTGATCGTGCTGGTGGTGGTGCTGGTGGTGCAGCGGGCCACACGCCCGGTGCGCGACATCAGCAAAGCGCTGGTCCACCGCAGCGAGAACGACCTGTCAGCCCTGCCCACCCACAGCGCGCCACGCGAATTGCTGCCGCTGATCGAAGCCACCAACCAGCACATGCACCGCCTGTCGCAGCTGCTGGACCATCAAAAGCGGTTTGTGCGCGACACCTCACACCAGCTGCGCACGCCCCTGGCCGTGCTGAAGACCCAAGTGCAATCGGCACAGCGAGGCGATCTGCCCGCTGTGCAAGCGCTGGAAGAAATCGCGCACACGGTGGAACGCGCCACCGAGCTGGCCAACCAGATGCTCGCCCTGGCCAAGGTCGAACAACTGCGCGAGGACAAAGACGCGCCCGTGATCGACTGGGGTGCTGCGATGCGACAGGTGGCCCTGGACCTGTCGCCGCTGATCGCCGAGAAAGATCTGGATTTTTCGCTCGACCTGGTGTCCGCCAGAGTGCGCTCCCACGATTGGGCCCTGCGGGAACTGGGGCGCAACCTGCTGCACAACGCGATCAAGAACACGCCACCGGGCACGCGCCTGGCGGTGGCCATGGCGACCGACGCAAACAGCGCCGCACTGTCCATCAGCGACAGCGGGCCCGGCATCTCGGAGACACTGCGCGAACGCCTGTTCCAGCCCTTTGCCACCGACCACGGCGCCCGTCCAACAGGCTCGGGTTCGGGGCTGGGCCTGGCCATCTGCCATGGCATCGTGCAGTCGCTGAGTGGCAGCCTCGAGCTGGACAACCGGATCGTGGACGGTCGGCTTCAGGGCCTGGAGGCCACCGTGCGGCTGCCCCTGATCAAAGACCTTTCGACCGAGCGCTCCCCCCATGCATGAAGCCCCAGGCAACGCAAAAGTCCGCCTCGACAAATGGCTCTGGGCCGCGCGCTTTTACAAAACGCGATCCATCAGTGCCGAAGAAATCGACAAGGGAAGGGTGCGCGTCAACGGCGCCACCGTCAAACCGGCGCGGGATCTCAAAGCAGGCGACACGGTGGAGATGCGCTCCGGCCCGGTGGTGCGCACCGTGACTGTGCTCGCGCTCAGCGGCGTGCGCGGGCCCGCACCGGTGGCGGCCCTGCTGTACCGGGAAACCGAAGCCTCGCTCGCGCAGCGACAGGCCGCCGCCGAGCAACGCCGCCTGGCACCCGAACCCGCCCATTCGATCGCCCAGGGGCGGCCCAGCAAGCGCGACCGACGCGACATCGACGCCTTGCGCGATCGGCCCACTGGGGGCGAATGGAATCAACGGTGGAGCGCGTCGATCGACGGCGAACCCTGACAAGCCCGCCCGCTCAACGGCGCCGCAAGCCCAGCCACACCACGGTGGACACCACCAGCAGCCCGCCCGCCACCTGCACCGCTGCTATGGTCTGACCCAGAACCGCCCAGGCCAAAGCCAGGGCAAAGATAGGTTCCACGTTCATGATGGCCGAGTTCCCCACCACGCCCAGCCGGGGCAAGACGGTGAACATCACGGTGAAGGCGGTGCCGTACAGCGCCGTCAGCCCCAGCAGCCCCCACCACCCAGCGGGTGCCTGAGGCAGCTGCACACCGCCCTGTCCCGCCACACCCACCAGCGCCAGCAAGGCGACCAGGCCCAGCGTGGCCGCGGTGCGCACCCGCCCGTCCAGCCCTGCGGTCTCGTGCTGGGTCAACACCAGCGCGCCACCGAATGCCGCCGCCGCCACCAGCGCAAAAGCCACGCCGGTACCGATTTGCGCCCAATGCGCAGATGCGCCCAAGCCCGAGGCAGCCCCGACCACATCGAGCGCCAGCGCCAACCCGAGCAACATCACCGGCATGGCCCGCAACACACGGGCCTCCGGCTTTTCACGGTACAGCAAGCGCGACCACAACGCGGTCCACAACGGGTAGGTGTTGAAGGCCAGCAGCGCCAGCGCCACCGGCAAGCGCGCCACCGCCGAATACAGGCACAGGCTCTGCACACCCACCAGGAACCCGATCTTCAGCAAGGCACGCCGCTGCCCGGCATCTACCGCGAATGTCACCCGATAGAAGCGCAGGATGGCCCACACCACCAGCGCCGTGACGCCACTTCGAACCAGCACCGCGGTGGAGACCGATACACCGTGGTCAAACGCCAGGCGTGCAGCCACGTGGTTGGCGCCCATCATGAAGGCGACGAGCAACAGGGTGGCGAACGCAGCGCCCGACAAGGCTTTGGCAGGAGAAGATGGCATGAGCGCCATTGTGCGCGGCGGCTGTGCCGCACAGCCACGGGTCGAGGCCGGAAAAAAACAAACCCGCCAACCTGGTGGGTGGGCGGGTTTGTCGTCGAACAGCTCGTCTGGCGGAGTGAGAGGGATTCGAACCCTCGATGAGGCTCTACACCCCATACTCCCTTAGCAGGGGAGCACCTTCGGCCACTCGGTCATCACTCCAGAGCCTCGCATTATGCCTCAAGTCGCGCCAGACTCCGGGGCCGGAGACCGCGCCGGATCACTTGGAGATGGTGTCGGCGGTCTGATCCAGATCGAACTCCCGGTGCAGTGCACGCACAGCGAGCTCCATGTACTTCTCGTCGATCACCACCGAGGTCTTGATTTCCGAGGTGGAAATCATCTGGATGTTGATGCCCTCATCGCTCAGGCACTTGAACATCCGGCTGGCGACGCCCACATGGCTGCGCATGCCGATACCGACGATGGACACCTTGCAAATGCGGTTGTCGCCCACGACATCGGTCGCTCCCAGAGCCGGCAACACCTGCCCCTTGAGCAAATCCATGGCCTTCTGAAAATCGTTGCGATGGACCGTGAAGCTGAAGTCGGTTTTGCCGTCCTTGCTCAGGTTCTGGATGATCACATCGACTTCAATGTTGGCAGCGGCCACCGCGCCCAGGATCTGGTAAGCGATGCCGGGTTTGTCGGGCACGCCGAGCACCGAAATCTTGGCTTCGTCGCGGTTGAAAGCAATCCCGGAAACAACGGCTCGTTCCATATCTTCGTCTTCCTCAAAAGTGATCAGGGTGCCAGAGGCGGCTTCTTCGTTCAGGTCGATGTCCCAGGGCGTGAAG
>JALOSH010000448.1 GCA_025458545.1 Hydrogenophaga sp. | reverse complement strand
ACACACACCGGGTCGCCCGCCAGCGCCGGGTTGCCACAGGCGCGGATGCGGCACACGTCGCGCGCGATGAAGTTGCCGCTGCTTGCGCAGCGTTGGTCGACCGATGCGACCGGTGCGGGCGCAGGTTCGGGCTCAGAGGGGACCGGCGGCGCTGCAGCGACCTGCTGGACCTCTGCGCTGCCGGGCTCGGCACGTACCGGTGGGTTGGCGGGGGTGACTTGCCGTGCGGCAGCGGCTGCCGCACGCGCGTTGGCGGGATTGGGCGTTCTCGGTTCCTTCTTGACCGCCGCCGGAACCGCCGTCGCGCCGGTCTGAGGCGCATCCACCGGATCGGGCGGAACGGCCGCCCCGGTGGGCACAGGCGCTACCGTGGTGGCCACCGAGACAACGTGGCCGGTCGACGCCATATCCGGGGCCGGAGAGGGCGCGGCCAGGCGATCCACCAAGCGCTGCTCGGGCGGCAGCGACACACGCTGGGGAGACTGCAACCACCAGGCAGCCGCCAGCGCAGCGAGCAAGCCTGGGCCGACGATCCACATCCAGCGCGCACTCGCTGACGGCGCACGGCGACTGGAGGGCAAGGGCAAGGGCGAGGGCGAAGGCGAAGTCGCGGACGGAGATGCGGACGCAGAGACAGACGCGGGCTCGGGCTCGGGCTCGGGCTCGGGCTCGGGCGCGGGCTCGGACTCCGACGAAGCAGCGACTGCACGCGCAGGCGCGGGTGTCAGCGCCTGGGCGCAACCCCTGCAGAATTTGGCCTTGTCCCTGTTTTCGGTACCGCAAGCCGCGCACACCGCCATGAATCACCCCTGAACCGTCTCGATTCCGGGCGTTCTATCACAGGGGTGTTTGAAGCGATCCCTCAGCCGGGTTGGCGGCTCATCCAGCGGGATGAACGGCCAACGAACCGTTCAACGCACCGGCGTCAGAGGTTGGCGCCCAGCCAGCGCTTGAGCTCGCTGGCCGCCACGCCGCTGCGCTGCGCCAAGTCCTCGACCTGGTCGTCGCCGAGCTTGCCGACGTTGAAGTAAGTGCTGTCGGGGTGGGCGAGGTAGAAGCCGCTCACGCTGGCCGCTGGTGTCATGGCCAGGCTTTCGGTCAGGCCCATGCCGATATCGTCGGCCTGCAGCAGCGCGAACATGGCGCGCTTGACCGAATGGTCCGGGCAGGCCGGGTAACCGGGCGCGGGGCGGATGCCCTGGTACTTCTCTTTGATCAGTTCCTCGTTGCTCAGCGCTTCGCCCGCCGCATAGCCCCAGAGGTCGGTGCGCACGCGGTGGTGCAGGCACTCGGCAAAGGCCTCGGCCAGGCGGTCGGCCAGGGCCTTGAAGAGGATCGCGTTGTAGTCGTCGTGCGCGTCCAGGAACTGCTGTTCTTTCTTTTCGATGCCAAGGCCGGACGTGACCGCGAACAAGCCCACGTAATCATCGGCCACGCCTTTGGGCGCCACGAAATCGGCCAGGCAGCGGCTCGGGCGCATCACGCCATCGACCTCCTGCTTCTCGGTCTGCTGGCGCAGGCCGTGCCAGGTGAGCGCGACTTGGCTGCGGGTCTCGTCGGTGTAGAGCTCGATGTCGTCATCGTTCACCGTGTTGGCCGGGTACAGGCCGATCACGCCGTTGGCGCTCAGCCAGCGGCCTTCGATGATCTTCTTGAGCATGGCCTGCGCATCGGCAAACACCTTGCGCGCCTGCTCCCCCACCACCTCGTCGGTGAGGATGGCGGGGTACGGCCCGGCGAGGTCCCAGGTCTGGAAAAACGGCGCCCAGTCGATGTATTGGGCGATCTCGGCGAGGTCGAAATTCTTGAACTGGCGCTTGCCGATGAACTTGGGCTTGACTGGTTTGAAGCCAGACCAGTCCATCGGCGCCTTGTTGGCGCGCGCCTGGGCCAGCGACCACAGCGGCACCTGCTTCTTGTTCGCGTGCTGCTCGCGCACTTTGTCGTAGTCGGCGTTCAGCTCGGCGATGTATTTCGCCGCCTGCTCGCTCAGCAGACCCTGTGCCACGCTCACGCTGCGCGAGGCGTCGGGCACATACACCACCGGGCCGCTGTAGTGCGGCGCGATCTTCACCGCGGTGTGCACCCGGCTGCAGGTGGCGCCGCCGATCAGCAGCGGGATCTGGGCATCGCGGAAGTGCGCGTCTTTCTCCATCTCGCTGGCCACGTACTGCATTTCTTCCAGGCTGGGCGTGATCAGGCCCGACAGGCCCACGATGTCGGCGCCCTCTTTCTCGTGGCAGGGCACCATCACGCCCATGTTCACCACCTCGAAGTTGTTGCACTGAAGCACCACGGTGACGATGTTCTTGCCGATGTCGTGCACGTCGCCCTTCACCGTGGCGATCACGATCTTGCCCTTGGTTTTCACGTCTTCACCAGCCGCCACCTGGGCCAGCTTTTCGGCTTCGATGTGGGGCAGCAGGTGGGCCACCGCCTGCTTCATCACGCGCGCGCTTTTCACCACCTGCGGCAAAAACATCTTGCCCTGGCCGAACAGGTCGCCCACCACGTTCATGCCGTCCATCAACGGGCCTTCGATCACGTGCAGCGGGCGCCCGGCGTCGGCCTCGATCTCGCGCCACATTTCTTCGGTGTCTTCGGTGATGAACTCGTTCATGCCGCGCACCAGCGCGTGGGTCAGCCGCTCGCGGATCGGCAGCGCGCGCCACTCGTTCTTTTTGCTGTCGTCCTTGGCCGCGCCCTTGGCGTTTTCGGCCACTTCCACCAGGCGTTCACCCGCGTCAGGCCTGCGGTTCAGCACCACGTCTTCCACCCGTTCGCGCAGCTCGGGCTCCAGCTCGTCGTACACGCCCACCATGCCGGCGTTGACGATGCCCATGTCCATGCCGGCTTTGATGGCGTGGTACAGGAACACGGTGTGGATGGCTTCGCGCACCGGGTCGTTGCCGCGGAAGCTGAACGACACGTTGGACACGCCGCCGCTCACCTTGGCGCCAGGCAGGTTCTGCTTGATCCAGCGCGTGGCCTCGATGAAGTCGACCGCGTAGTTGTTGTGCTCTTCGATGCCGGTGGCGATGGCAAAAATGTTGGGGTCGAAGATGATGTCTTCTGGCGGGAAGCCCACCTCGTCCACCAGCACCCGGTAGGCGCGCTCGCAGATCTCGGTAGGCGCGCTCGCAGATCTCGATCTTGCGCTCAAAGGTGTCGGCCTGGCCTTTTTCGTCAAAGGCCATCACCACGGCCGCCGCGCCGTAGCGCTTGACGAGCCCAGCCTGGCGCTTGAACTCGTCCAGCCCTTCTTTCATGCTGATCGAGTTGACAACGCCCTTGCCCTGGATGCATTGCAGCCCGGCCTCGATCACGGCCCACTTGGAGCTGTCCACCATCACCGGCACCCGAGCGATGTCGGGCTCGCCCGCGATCAGGTTCAAAAACTTCACCATCGCGGCCTGGCTGTCGAGCAT
>JALOSH010000447.1 GCA_025458545.1 Hydrogenophaga sp. | reverse complement strand
CTTGCGGCCGACCATGAAGCCGGTGATGTTCTGCAGGAAGACCAGCGGCGTCTTGCGCTGGCAGCACAGCTCGATGAAGTGCGCGCCCTTGAGCGCCGATTCGCTGAACAGAATGCCGTTGTTGGCGATGATGCCGACCGGCATGCCTTCGATGCGCGCGAAGCCGCAGACCAGCGTGGTGCCGAAGCGCGACTTGAATTCGTCGAACTCGGAGCCGTCGACGATGCGGGCGATGATCTCGCGCACGTCGAAGGGCTTGCGGGTGTCGGTCGGGATCACGCCGTACAGCTCTTCGGCCGGATACAGCGGCGCGACCGGGTCGATGGTGGCGATGGGCGGGACCTTGCGGGCGTTCAGGTTCTTCACCGCCTGGCGCGCCAGCGCAATGGCGTGCAGGTCGTTCTGCGCCAGGTGATCGGCCACGCCCGAGAGGCGCGTGTGCACGTCACCACCGCCCAGGTCTTCGGCGCTCACCACCTCGCCGGTCGCGGCCTTCACCAGCGGCGGGCCACCCAGAAAGATGGTGCCCTGGTTCTTCACAATGATGGTCTCGTCGCTCATGGCCGGCACGTAGGCGCCGCCCGCGGTGCACGAGCCCATGACCACCGCGATCTGCGCGATGCCCTGGGCGCTCATGTTGGCCTGGTTGAAGAAGATGCGGCCGAAATGGTCACGGTCGGGGAAGACCTCGTCCTGGTTGGGCAGGTTGGCGCCGCCCGAGTCCACCAGGTAGATGCAGGGCAGCCGGTTCTGCTGCGCCACTTCCTGCGCACGCAGGTGCTTCTTGACGGTCAGCGGGTAGTAGGTGCCGCCTTTCACCGTCGCGTCGTTGCAGACGATCATGCAGTCCACCCCGCTGACGCGACCGATGCCGGCGATGACGCCGGCACAGGGCGCGTCGCCGTTGTACATGGCGTGCGCGGCCATGGGCGAGAGTTCGAGGAAGGGCGTGCCCGGGTCCAGCAGCATCTGCACGCGGTCGCGCGGCAGCAGCTTGCCACGAGCGGTGTGTTTGGCGCGGGCGGCCTCGCCGCCACCGAGAGTGGCTTTTTCAATCTGCGCCTTCAGGTCGTCGACGACGGCGCGCATGGCGGCGGCGTTGGCCTGGAAGTCGGCGGAACGGGCGTTGAGTTTTGTGTCAAGAATGGTCATGTCCTGGGCCTGGGTTCAATGCATCACATGCTGTACCTGGGTTTCACACGTCATGCGGTTTTCTGTTCGACCAGCGCGAGCTGGTCCTTCATGGCCAGCAGGGCGCTGGCCAGGCGGCGCGCCTCTTCGCGCAGGGCCCGGTAGCTGTAGCGTCGCCCCTGGTGCACGCTGACCAGGGCTTCGTGTTCGGGCTGGCGTGCCACCATATCGTCAAAAAACGCACCGATGGTCTGCTCGATCAGCGGCACGTCGGCGGCGCCGCGGGCGTGGCTGGTGATCAGCGGGGCTGGCATGGCATGTCTCCTTGTGATGTTGCCTGCGCCGCAGGCAACCGGTCTGCATCCGCCAGCATAGGCGCTTGTGCCAGCGCCTGCATGCCATGCAGGTTGCAAATCCTGCCACGCCATGGCAGCATTCGGCGGGTGTCACATGCACCCGCCGCCAGACCTGGCGCCACTCCCCCATCCGCTCCGCGCGCCGTGACGCCCATGGCATTCGTGCGGGCCATGCTGGTTGCGCTCGAACGCCGGGGCGTGGCCACCGCCTCCCTGCTCCACCAGGCACAGATTGCGCCAGCGCACGTCGACCGGCCAGACGCCCGCATCAACGCCCACCAAATGGAGGTCTTTTCGGGCCTGGCGATGCGGGCATTGGACGACGAGGCGCTGGGCTGGTTCGAGCGGCCCCTTCCCTGGGGCAGCTACGGCATGCTGGCGCGCGCATCGCTGTCCGCACCGACGCTGGGTGTCGCGCTGCGCCGCTGGTGTCGCCACCACGGCCTGCTCACCCGTGACATCACGCTGGGTGTCGATGTCGACAGCGGCACCGCCCGCATCGTGCTCACGGAACACCGCCCGGCGGGCGGCGACGGTCACCTGCGCGAGTTCTGCAGCGTTTCGGTGCTGCGCAACATCCACGGCCTGGCCTGCTGGTTCGTCGACTCGCGCATCCCGCTGCTGGACGCCAGCTTCGGCTTCCCGCCGCCGCCCCACGCCGACATCTACCCACTGCTGTTCGACGGTCCGGCCACCTTCGACACGCCATGAACCAGATGCTGCCGCGCGCGCTGGCGATCCAGGTGCGGCCCTATCGCCGCGACCGGCTGCTGATGCAGCGCGTGCGCCAGGTGCTGCTGGCCGAACCCCACCAGACCCACAATGCGCAGGACCTGGCCGCCGCCCTCAACACCTCGGCCAGAACCCTGCACCGGCAGCTCAAGGACGAAGGGACCACCCTGCAGGCACTCAAGGACGGCGTGCGGCGCGAGGTCGCCATGACCCTGCTTCAACGCTCTTCCCGCCCGGTCAAGCAGGTGGCCGAGGCCTCGGGTTTTCAGAACGAGAAGAGCTTCATCCGGGCCTTCAAGGCCTGGACCGGCGCCACGCCGGGCGAATGGAGGGACAACCGATGAAGAACGAACGGACGTCTTCCCCAGCTCAGGTCGACCCGGTCGGCCGCCGGCGCTGGGTTCGCCTGGGTGCCAAGACCCTGCACGACGTCGCTTCGATCACCTTCGGTGGCGCGCTGGCGGCCTGCCTGGTCATCAACCAGGTGGCCAGCCGCGAATCGGCAGCCGAGTTCGCTGCCGCCAGGCAGGCCCTGACCGTGATCGCCCAATACCTGCTGGTGCCGTCCATGGGCGTGGTGGTGCTCAGCGGGCTGCTGGCGCTGGCAGCCACCCGGGCCTACATGAACGCCGGCTGGGCCTGGCTCAAGGCGCTGCTGGGTCTGGCCGTGTTCGAAGCCACACTGGTGGTGGTGGGTTCGAAGGACAAACAGGCCGCCATCGTCGCCGCATTCCCCGATCCGGACTTGCTGGACACCCTGCTGCGATCGGAACGCAACACCCTGTGGCTGCTGGTCGTGCTGTGCATCATCAACGTGGTGCTGGCCGTCTGGCGACCGCGCCTGTCCCTGAAGGTGCGCTGAACGCGCCACCTGAAGTCCGTGAAACCCGAGGGGTGCTGGTAGGGCGCCCCCAACCCGAGGAGGATTGCCATGGCACTGCTCAAATGGATATCGTTCGTGCTGCTGGCCCTGGTCATCGTGGCCGTCCTGGCCGGGCAGCTGGGCTGGCTGGAGGGACGCATGCCCGCCGACCTCGGCGTGCGGGACGGGCGCCTCAAGCCGCCCTCCCCGACCGAGAACAGCGTCAGCAGCCAGGCAGGTCTTCACCCCGA
>JALOSH010000446.1 GCA_025458545.1 Hydrogenophaga sp. | reverse complement strand
CCGACCGAGCGCCACACGCTTTCACCCATCAGGAGATCCGCCATGTTCAAAAAAATCCTCGTCCCCACCGACGGCTCTGACATCGCCCTGAAAGCCGCCGACACCGCGGTCCAGCTTGCCAAGAGCCAGGGTGCAGAGGTTGTGGGGGTGTACGTGATCGATCCGTTTCCCTACATCGGCATCGGCGACGCATCGGCCGCCGGGTTGCAGGCCTACCGCGCTGGATGCGCTGGGCAAGGCCTGCGCGGCCGCTGGCGTGCCGTTTGTCGGCGACACCATCGAGCGCAACGTGGTGTACGAAGGCGTGCTCGAAACCGCCAAGGCCGAGGCCTGTGACCTGATCGTCATGGCCTCGCACGGTCGCCAGGGCGTGAAAGCGCTGATATTGGGCAGCGTGGCGCAGAAGGTGCTGACACACGCCAGCGTCCCGGTGCTGATCGTCAAGGGCTGACCTGGCGCGGCGGGGCGGCAGCGCCTCGGCCAGAAGTCCACCGCCGGTCGGCTCTGCGGTGGGGTCTGTCGGTCTTTTGTATGCGTTGGTATCTGGGCGGCGGGTTGGTTACCTCTGCTCACCCACCCAGCCCCTCTGGCTTCTAGAGTGCGGTCGCATGAAGACCCTGGCCCCGCTCCATCTTTTTCCCCAGACGCCACCGTTGTGGCGGCGGGGGCTCCAAGCCGCAGCCCTGGTGCTGACCCTGGGCCTTGCGGCCTGTGGCGGAGGCTCCGGTGGGGGTGGTGCGGGTGGTGGCAGCCCCGCGCCCACCGTGACCACTCCTGGCATCCCGGCCGCGCCACCGGTGGTGCCGATGTCCCAGAAGTCGGCCGTGCGGCTGGCCAACCAGGCCAGCTTCGGGCCCACCGAGGCGCTGATCGCGACCCTGCGCAGCCAGGGCGCCCAGGCCTGGATCGCCCAGCAGATGACCACCACCGGCTCCCGCTACTCGTCCGGGGGTACCGCCGCCATTCACCTGCACACCAGCACCAGCGATTTCTGCAACGGGCGCGGCGACAACTGCTGGCGCGACTGGTTCTCCAGCACGCCCTTGCTCTGGGACTTCTATCGCAACGCGGTCAACCAGCCCGACCAGCTACGCCAGCGGGTGGCGTTGGCCTTGCAGCAGATCGTGGTGGTGTCCAACCTGGAGGTGTCTGGCACCTACGGTCTGCGCAACTACCACAACATGTTGCTCGACCGTGCGTTCGGCAACTACCGCGACATCCTGCGCGCGGTCACGCTCTCGCCGGTGATGGGCGACTACCTCGACAACGTGAACAACGACCGGGCTGCGCCCAACGAAAACTTCGCCCGGGAGTTGCTGCAGCTGTTTGCGCTGGGCACCTGCGAACTCAACGCCAACGGCACACTGCGCGGCGGCGCCTGCCAGCCCACCTACGACAACCAGATGGTGCTGAACTACGCCTATGCGCTCACTGGCTGGACTTATCCACGCGGCGGCGCCACGCCCTACGGCTGCTGGCCCAGCGGCACCAACTGCCAGTTCTACAACGGTGACATGGTGCCGCTGGCGGCCTTCCACGACACCCGGGCCCGCACCTTGCTCGCGGGCGTGTCGCTGCCCGCCGGGCACGACGCCAGCACCGCGCTGGAAAGGGTGCTTGACAGCCTGATGGCGCACCCCAACACCGCGCCCTTCATCGGCAAGCAACTCATTCAGCACCTGGTCACCAGCAACCCCAGCCCCGAGTACGTGGCGCGTGTGGCCACGGCCTTTCGCAGCGGCAGTTTCCAGGGCTTCGGCGAAGGCCGTGCCGGTGACATGAGGGCCACCGTGGCCGCCATCCTGCTCGACGCCGAAGCCCGCAACGACACCCCCACACCGCGTGCGGGCAGCCTGCGCGAGCCCGCACAGATGTTCGCCGGCATGGTGCGGGCCCTGGGCGGCAACACCGACGGCGATGCGCTCGGCTGGTGGTGGGGCGAAGAGCTGCGCCAGCACAAGTTCCGTTCACCGTCGGTGTTCAACTACTACCCGCCCGACTACCCCTTGGCGGGCACGCCCCTGATGGGACCGGCGTTCGGCATCCACAACGCCAACACTGCCCTGCAGCGCGTCAACTTCATCAACTACCTGGTGTTCTGGAACGGCTCCGGCCCCGAGGCCAGCGTGCCCAACGCGGTGGGCACGCGGGTGAACCTGCAGACATTTGTGGCGGACGCCGCCGATCCGGCGCGGCTGGTCGACCGGCTGTCCCTGCTGGCCCTGGGCGAGCCTCTGCCCACGGCCTCGCGCAACGCGGTGATCCAGGCGGTCAGCGCCTACACACAGCAGAACAGCGGCAACGACCACCTGATCAACCGGGTCCGGCAGGCGGCCTACCTGGTCTTTGCGTCGCCCCAATACCAGATCACCCGCTGAGGCCTCGCCATGAAACCAAGTTCATCCACCCTCGATCAGTTGCTGCTCAACCGCCGTCGCTGGCTGCAGTTCAGCGGCAGCACGCTGGCCGGCGCCCTGGGTGTCGCCGGTCTCTCGGCCCTGACCCAGACCCCGGCCAACGCCCAGGCGGGCTACAGGGCGCTGGTCTGCGTCTTTCTGTACGGCGGCAACGATGGCTGC
>JALOSH010000445.1 GCA_025458545.1 Hydrogenophaga sp. | reverse complement strand
TTGGGATCGTGAAAAGCCTGCTCGGTCAAAAGCTGTACCTGCGCATCTGGCTGGCCATCGTGGCGGCGGTGGCGGTGTTGACGCTGGTGGTGGGCTGGCTCTGGCAGATGGCGCTGGACCACGACCGCGAGGAGCGCGATGCGCGCATGGCCCGCGAGCTGGTGTTGCGCAACGCCGCTGGCGAAGTGGTGGGCAGGTCGCCTGCGCGGGCGGTGCGGGTGCCGGGTCAGGGGCTGGAATTCCAGGTCACCATGACCGATGGCCAGACGCTCTATGTGCAGCTGCCGCGTCCCAACCGGCCCACCGGCACCGAGCCGGCGGCGCGCCGCGCCGCTTTGAGTCCCAGCTTCTGGCTGCAGGCGCCGTTCGGCTTTGTGACCTTGCTCGGCCTGGTGGGGCTGGCGGTGGCGCTGGGTGCCTACCCCGTGGTGCGCCGCCTCACCAAGCGCCTGGAGGGCTTGCAAAAGGGCGTGGAGCGCTGGGGCGACGGCGATCTGACCACCCGGCTGCCGGTGCGGGGGCGGGACGAGGTGGCCTTCCTCGCGTCCCGCTTCAACGCCGCGGCCGAGCGTGTGCAGACCCTGCTGCAGTCGCACAAGGCGCTGTTGGCCAATGCCTCACACGAGCTGCGCTCGCCACTGGCGCGCATCCGCATGGGGCTGGAGCTGCTGGGCCGCGACAGCGCCAGCACCGGCCAGCGGGCCGAGATCGCGCGCAGCATCGAGGAGCTGGACCAGCTGATCGACGAAATCTTGCTGGCCAGTCGGCTGGACGTGCGCGACGCCAACGATGCGGGCGCGCTCGGCCCCACCGAAGAGATCGACCTGGTCGGACTGGCCGCTGAAGAGTGCGCCCGCACCGGCGCCGAGCTGGAGGTGGCCGAAGGCGCATCGCCGGTGCTGGTGCAGGGCCATGCGCGGCTGCTGCGCCGGGTCTTGCGCAACCTGCTGGAAAATGCCCGCCGTTACGGCGTGCCCGCCACCGGGCTGGCGCCCGGTGGCGATGGTGGCGTGAAACTGGGCATTGCCGTGCAAACCGCGCTGCCGCCGGTGCGGGCCGGTGCACCGGGCCGACCGGCCCTGGCCATCGTGACGGTGGACGACCACGGCCCCGGTGTTCCGCCCGAGTTGCGCGAACGCATTTTTGAGCCCTTTTACCGTTTGCCGGGTGCCAGCGAGCGCGAGGGCGGCGTCGGCCTGGGCTTGTCGCTGGTCCAGTCGATCGCCTTGCGGCACCAGGGCAGCATCCGTTGTGAAGACGCACCGGGTGGCGGCGCCCGCTTTGTGCTGGAGTTGCCCCTGTAGATCGGTGCAGGCGGCGTCGCTTTTTCAGCAAAACCGAGGACGTCTCACCCAAACGGGGGATGTTCGAACGTCCAGTGAGCCTGCACAATTTCACCCGATGCTGTCACATCATGGAAAAAGATGGATCCGGCAAACCGCTCACGTTGTGCAAAACGTTTGAAACTGGTCTCCCAACGACGTCCTTCCAAGGACTTTTCAAAGCCACCGCAAGGTGGCTTTTTTTTTGACCGGTTCAGGCGAACAGATCGGCCTCGGAGAGGCGTTTGCCCTGCTGGTCCTTGGCCGAGAGCAGCGGGGCCATGCCGATGTCGGGCCACTGGATGCCGATGGAAGGGTCGTCCCAGGCGATGCAGCGCTCGTGCGCCGGGGCGTAGTAGTCGGTGGTCTTGTACAGAAAATCCGCCGAGTCGCTGAGCACCAGAAAGCCGTGCGCAAAGCCAGCGGGCACCCAGAACTGTTTGTGGTTGTCTTCGCTCAGCTCGATGCCGGCCCACTGTCCGAACGTCGGCGAACCTTTGCGGATGTCCACCGCCACGTCAAACACCGCGCCGCGCACCACCCGCACCAGCTTGCCCTGGGCTTGTTGCAGCTGGTAGTGCAGGCCGCGCAGCACGCCCTTGGCGCTGCGGCTGTGGTTGTCCTGCACAAAGTCCAGGTCCAGCCCGGTGGCCTCGTTGAAGGCCTGCTGGTTGAAGCTTTCGAAGAAAAAGCCACGCGCGTCGCCGAACACCCTGGGTTCGATCACCAGCACGTCGGGAATGGCGGTCGGCGTCACCTTCATGGGAACACCTTCTCGCTGAGGATGCGCTTGAGGTATTGACCGTAGCCGTTCTTGAGCAGGGGCTGGGCCAGTTTTTCCAGCGCGGCGCTCTCCAGCAGGCTCTCGTGCGTGCCGGTGTCCAGCCAGGCGTAGCCGCGCTGCATGATCTGCACATTGAGCTCGCCGCGGTCCAGGTAGGCCTGGTTCACCGCGGTGATCTCCAGTTCGCCGCGCGGGCTGGGCTTCACGGCGCGGGCGATGTCCACGACCTGGTTGTCGTAGAAGTAGAGGCCGGTGACCGCATAGTTGCTCTTGGGTTTCAACGGCTTTTCTTCGATGCTGCTGGCCTTGCCCGACGGGTCGAAGGCCACCACACCGTAGCGCTCGGGGTCGTGCACGTGGTAGGCGAACACGGTGGCGCCGCCGGCAGCAAGGTGGTGAAGTCGTGGCCGTAGTAGATGTTGTCGCCCAGCACCAGCGCGCTGGGGTGGTTGCCCACAAAGTCGGCGCCGATGATGAAGGCCTGCGCCAGGCCGTCTGGCGTGGGTTGCACCGCGTACTGCAGGTTCATGCCCCAGGCGCTGCCGTCGCCCAGCAGTTGCTGGAAGCGCGGCGTGTCTTGCGGCGTGCTGATGATCAGCACGTCGCGAATACCGGCCAGCATCAGCGTGCTCAGCGGGTAATAAATCATCGGCTTGTCGTACACCGGCAGCAGCTGTTTGCTGATGGCCAGGGTGGCGGGGTGCAGCCGGGTGCCGGAGCCGCCTGCGAGGATGATGCCTTTGCGTTGGGTCATGGGGTGTCCCGGTGAGGTGGTCAGAGGATCTCGGTCAGCATGCGGCGCACCCCATGCTGCCAGGGCGGCAGGGTCAGCCCGAAGGTCTGGCACAGGTGCGTGGTGTCCAGCCGCGAGTTGAGCGGGCGGCGGGCCGGGGTGGGGAAGGCGCTGGTGGGCACCGGCGCCACTTCGCTCACCGCCAGCTTCAGTTCGGGCTGCAGTTCACGGGCCGTGTCGATGACGAAGCGGGCGTAGCCGTTCCAGGTGGTTTCTCCTGCGGCGGCCAGATGGTAGATGCCCGCGTCCCGCGGCTGCCGGAGCACCTGGCGGATGGCGTGCGCCGTCACGTCGGCGATGAGTTCGGCCCCGGTGGGCGCGCCGAACTGGTCGTCGATCACGGTCAGGCGCTCGCGCTCCTTGGCCAGGCGCAGCATGGTCTTGGAGAAGTTGCCACCGCGGGCGGCGTACACCCAGCTGGTGCGCAAGATCAGGTGCCGTTCGCAGGCTGCTTCGATCAGCTGCTCGCCTTCCAGCTTGGTCTGCCCGTAGACGCTGAGCGGCCCGGTGGTGGCCCGTTCGGTCCAGGGGGCGGTGCCGCTGCCGTCGAACACATAGTCGGTGGAGTAGTGCACCAGCAATGCCCCCACCGTCTGGGCGGCCTGGGCCAGGGTGCCGGGTGCAAGCGCGTTGATGGCGCGCGCCAGCTCGGGTTCGCTCTCGGCCTTGTCCACCGCGGTGTGGGCCGCGGCGTTGACGATCACGTCCGGGCGCAGCCGCAGCACGGTGTCGCGCAGACCATCGGGCTGGCCCAGGTCGCCGCAGCCGCCGTCGA
>JALOSH010000444.1 GCA_025458545.1 Hydrogenophaga sp. | reverse complement strand
GGGCGACTACAGCACCGTGCTGGCCACCATCCCGCTCTGGCTGGGGCAGGCCCATTACTCCCGCGAAGCCGAACGCGAGGCCGACGCCTACAGCGCCCAAGCCCTGCGCGACGCGGGCCTGTCACCGGCCATCATGGTCACGCTGTTCGAGCGCTTTGCGCTGTTCCAGCAGTGCGGGCGCGCGGTGCTCAAACCCGGCGCCAACGCCAACGCGGCCGACTGCCGGCCCCCTGACGAAGCGCGTGAAGACGAGGAAGCCGGCATCTGGGGCCTGGGCTTCGCCTCGCACCCGGCCGACGAGGAACGTGTCGCCTTCTTCCGAGAGGCGGCGGCGCACTGAGCCAACAGACCTGATTCATCCCCGATCCGCCGCCGGGCCGCCCCAAGGCGGATCAGCCCCTGGGGGCAGCGACCCGCGCAGCGGCGGAGCGTGGGGGGTCAGAGCAAGCGTGCAATCAGCGCACCCTCACTCGGCCCGTTCAGCGGCACCCACACGCGAATGGGGCTGCCTTGTGCCACCTCAATGGCCTGGCCGTCCTGGTTGTGCATCTGGCCCAGCTCGATCACGCGGTTGCCGCCGGGGTGGATGACCTCCAGTTTGTCGCCCACGGCGAAGCGGTTCTTGGCCTCCACCTCGGCCCAGCCGTCTTCGCGCACCTGCAGCACCTCGCCCACGAACTGGCTGCGCTGGCCTTGTGAGCTGCCGTTGATGTAGTTCTGGTAGTCCTGGCTGGGCCGGCGCTCCAGCAGGCCGCCGGTGTAGCCGCGGTTGGACAGGCCCTCCAGCTCCAGCAGCAGCTCGGGGTTGAAGGGCTTGCCGGCCACCGCGTCGTCGATGGCGCGGCGGTAGACCTGCGCGGTGCGCGCCACGTAGTAATGGCTCTTGGTGCGCCCTTCGATCTTCAGCGAGTCGATGCCCATGGCCGCCAGCCGGGCCACGTGCTCCACCGCACGCAGGTCCTTGCTGTTCATGATGTAGGTGCCGTGCTCGTCCTCCATGATGGGCATGAGCTCGCCCGGGCGGCCGGCTTCCTCGATCAGCCAGACCTTGTTCGCCTCGGGGTGGCGCTGGCCGTTGCCGGTGGTCGAGAACGCGCTGGCCGCTTCCTCGTCTTCTTTCGCAAAGTTGAAGCCGTCCAGCGTCTGCAGCGGGGCTGCGTCGCCGGTGTCGGTCTCGGTGGTGGCGCCGTGCGTCTTGTATTCCCAGCGGCAGGCGTTGGTGCAGGTGCCCTGGTTGGGGTCGCGGCGGTTGAAGTAGCCGCTGAGCAGGCAACGGCCCGAATAGGCGATGCACAGCGCGCCGTGCACGAACACCTCCAGCTCCATGTCGGGGCAGTCGTTGCGGATGGCCTCCACCTCGTCCAGGCTCAGCTCGCGGCTGAGGATGATGCGCGTCACCCCCTGCTTCTGCCAGAACTTCACCGCCGCGCTGTTGGTGGTGTTGGCCTGCACCGAGAGGTGGATGGGGATCTCGGGCCACAGGCCTTTTTCCATCTGCTCGCGCACCAGCATGATCAGCCCCGCGTCGGCCATGATGAAGGCGTCGGGCCGCAGCTCCACCACCGGCTGCAGGTCGCGTAGGTAGGTGCGCAGCTTGTCGTTGTGGGCAATGAGGTTGCTGGTGACAAAAAACTTCTTGCCGCGCTGGTGCGCCTCAGAAATGCCCTGGGCAATCTGCTCCAGCCGGAACTCGTTGTTGCGCGCGCGCAGGCTGTAGCGCGGCTGGCCGGCGTAGACGGCGTCGGCGCCAAAGTCGAAGGCGGCGCGCATGCGTTGCAGCGAGCCGGCGGGCAGGAGCAGTTCGGGTGATTTCATGGTCAACCTGATATTGTCCCGGAAGCGGCCGATTCACACAATTGAGCGGCCAGGCGCCCTTGCGGGAAGGATGGATGACCCACCGTGTACAACCCCAGCCACTTCAACAAATCAGACGACCGCGCCGCCCTGCTGGCGCTCATGCGCGCCCACCCGCTGGGTGCCCTGGTCACCCACGGCCCAGAGGGGCTGGACGCCAACCACCTGCCGTTTGAGGTGGACGAAGCCGCCGGCGTGCTGCGCGCCCACGTGGCCCGCGCCAACCCGCTGTGGCAGCAGGTGCCGGCCAGTGGCGGCATGCCGGCCATGGTCATCTTCCGCGGCCAGGCCGGCTACATCTCGCCCAACTGGTACCCTCGCCCAACTGGTACCCCAGCAAACACGAAACCCACCGCCAGGTGCCCACCTGGAACTACCAGGTGGTGCATGTGCACGGCCAACTGACCGTCATGGACCAGGAACGCTTCGTGCGCGGCCTGGTGGCGCGCCTGACGCGCGAACACGAAAAACGGTCCAACCAGGCCAAGCCCTGGATGATGGGCGACGCACCGGCCGACTACATCGACCAGATGCTGGCCGCCATTGTGGGCATTGAAGTGACGCTGGAGCGCCTGGAAGGCAAGTTCAAGCTCAGCCAGAACAAGGAGGAGCGGGACAGGTTGGGGGTGGTGGAGGGGTTGGTGGCTGCTGGGGAGGGTGGGTTGGCGGGGGTGATGCGGATGGGGTGAACCTATCTGGCCGCAGTCATCTGTTCTTTCTCAGCGTCAGCAGATAGAGGTTTTCCACCTTGTCGCGAGCCCACGGTGTTTTGCGAAGAAAGCGCAAGCTGGAGGACACGCTGGGGTCGTTCGTGAAGCAGCGGAGAGGAATTCGTCTTGAGAGTTCGTTCCATCCGTAGTGGGCCTCCAAGGCACGAACCATGGCTTCCAGTGTCACACCATGCAAGGGGTTACGCGGCTGCTCGGCTGGCAATGGTGGGTTGGTCATGGTGCGATTGTCACAGGGTTGCCCTCCTGCGGGGGTATGGATCTGAGTGCTGCAGATCAAGGGCCACCCTGCCTTCACTGGTGAACCGCTTCTGTTGACCAGTGCCATCCCTTGTCTGTGGCCACAAGTCGGTCCGTCGCCCGGATCCCATCCAGAAGCTGGGCGTCATGCGACACCACCACCAGCGCGCCCTCATAGCTGCGTAGCACCGCTTCCAGCGCCTGCAGCGACGGCAGGTCCAGGTGGTTGCCGGGTTCGTCCAGCAACAGCAATTGCGGCGGCGGGTCGGCATAGAGGGCGCAGGCCAGGGCGGCTTTCAGGCGTTCGCCGCCGCTGAGCTGGCCGCTGGGCCTGTCGACGTCCCGGGCGTCCAGGCCCAGTTGGGCCAGGCGGGTGCGCAGTTCGGCCTGGCTGGATTTGCGGTTGACGGCCTGCAGTTGCTCAATGACCGACCGGTCGGCGGCCAGGTGGCTCAGGCGCTGGTCCAGGTAGGCGGTGGCGGGGGTGACGCGGCAGGTCCCTGACAGCGGTTGCAGTTGCCTGGCCAGCACCTGCAACAGGGTGGACTTTCCGCAGCCGTTAGGCCCGATGATGCCCACACGCTGGCGCCCGCC
The DNA here is from genome assembly GCA_025458545.1 of Hydrogenophaga sp. The sequence goes on along the minus strand of JALOSH010000444.1, from coordinate 1,128 downwards.
CAGGCTCAGGTTGATGTGCCGGGTGGGGCCTTGCACGCGGGGCAGTTCGACGTCGATCAGCTCGGCCACCAGGCGCGGTGCGGCGTTGGGCGAGACCGGCGCTCGCAGGACGATGGGAGCGTCTTGTTCGACCTGTTGTGCGGCCTCGCGCACGCGCTGGGTCAGTGCCTGGCGGGTGGCCATGTGTTGTTGCTGCAGCCGCGCAATGGTGCTTTCGCTGCGTTCCTTCTGCCGGTCCAGCAGGATCTTGGCCTGGTTGGCGTCCTGTCGGCCCTTTTGGCCGCGGGACTGCCGGCGTTCCTGGCGCTCGCGTTGTTGGCGCAGGGCCTGTTCGGTGCGCTGACGTTCCTGCCGGCAGTGCGCCAGATGGTCGAGCGCGCTCTGGCGCTCATGGGCCTTGGCCTGTGCATAGAAGCTGTGGTTGCCGCCATAGCTGTGCAGGCCCAGCGGCGACAGCTCGACGATGCGGTCCACCGTGTCCAGCAGTTGCCGGTCGTGGCTGATGACGATGAGCCCGCGTGGCCATTGCCGCAGCTGCTCGATGAGCGCCTGGCGGCTGGTCCGGTCGAGGTGGTTGCTGGGTTCATCGAGGATGAGGAAGTCGGCGTCGGACAGGAAGGCGCCCACCAGCGCCACGCGCATGGCTTCGCCGCCGCTCAACTGTTGGCCAGGCTGGTCGGCATGCAGGTGTGCCAGGCCGTGCCGGGCCAGGGCTTCCTGCAGCCGCTGGGGCATGTCCCAACGGTCGCCCACGGCGTCGAAGTCGGCCGGGTTGGTGCTGCCGGCTTCTATGCGCGCCAGTGCCTGCAGGGTGGGCTGCACACCCGCCAGGCTGGCCACGGAGGCATCGTCGGGTGGCGCCACCTGCTGGGCCAGCAGATACACCGGGCCACTGCGCAGGCAGCGGCCAACGGTGGGCGCCAGCTCGCCGGCCATGATGCGGGCGAGCACGGACTTGCCCACGCCATTGCGCCCCACCAGGCCGGTGCGGCGCAGGTCGAAGCTTTCGGAGAGGTCGGAAAAAAGAAGACTGCCGTCGGGCAGTGCGCAGGACACGCGGTCCAGCGTGAGATGAGGTGAGGCCATGCTTGAGCTCAGAGATGCAACAACTCCCCCCGCAGGCAGGCG
>JALOSH010000059.1 GCA_025458545.1 Hydrogenophaga sp. | reverse complement strand
CCGTGGGCTTGGTGCTGGTGTACACGTAGGTGGCGTCGGCGCAGGCCATCATGGCTGCGCGCACGGCGGCATCGGACGCTGGCAGCAGACTCAGCACCAGCCCCAACTTCTTGACCGCCGGCAGCTTGAGGCTGGACATGCCCGCCGCCACGGCTTTGCGCACCGAGTTGGCCGAGCCGTCGCCCGCGCGCACCAGGACCACGCGAGCGGCCTTGAAACCGGTCGGACGGTAACAGGCCAGGCACTTGCCAACGCCGGATTCCATATCACCGCGGGTGGTGGCCAGTTGGATCAGCTCCGCCAGCGCACCGCCGTCCGTGGAAGGCGTGTCGGAGCCCGCGTCGGGCACCAGCACGAGCAGGGCATCCACCGAGAGCTGCGCGGCCTGCAAGGCCGAGAGGGATTTGAGTTCGAAGTTCATAATTGCACTTTCTACAACGCTTTCGATGTTATTCCATTCCTCCATCCGCAGAGAGCTGGCCCACAGCTTCGGGGCCACGCTGGTGGTGCTGTTCACCATCGTGCTGACCATCCTGCTGATCCGGACCCTGGGACTGGCCTCGCGAGGCAGTGTCAACCCGGAAGAGGTCATGCTGGTGCTGGGCTACACCGTGCTGGGCCGCATGCCCACCATCCTCACCCTGGCGCTGTTCATCGCCATCGTTTTCGCGCTCTCGCGCATGTACCGCGACAGCGAGATGATCATCTGGCTCGCCAGTGGGCGTTCGCTGGGGGGATTTGTGGGTCCGGTGCTGCGGTTTGCCTGGCCGGTTCTGCTGGTGATCACCGTCATGGTGCTGTTCGTCTGGCCCTGGGCCAACCAGCAGACGGAAGAGTTGCGGGACCGCTTTGCGCGCCGTGGTGATCTGGAGCGGGTGGCGCCCGGACAGTTCCAGGAATCGTCCAGTGGCCGCCGCGTCTTCTTCATCGACAAAGACACCGCGTCCGGCACCGAAGGCCGCAACATCTTCATCTCCAGCACCGAGCCGGATGGACGCGAAACCATCACCTCGGCCCGATCCGGTCGGATTGAGTGGGTGGGCGAGCAGCAGATGCTGATGCTCAACAACGGTCAGCGCCTGGAGAGCGACCCCGACCAGGGCGGCATGAAGGTCAGCGAGTTCGAGCTGTATGCGGTGCAGGTGGGCGCTTCGACCCGAATCTCGTCGGGCGCGCTGGGCCTGAAGTCCAGGCCCAGCCGGCAGTTGATCGCAGAGCCCACCCAGGCCCATCTGGGAGAGCTGGGTTGGCGCATCGGGATGCCGCTGGCGGCTTTCAACTTTGTGCTGATCGCCCTCGCCGCCACCACCGGCAACCCGCGCGCGGGACGGGGCGGCAACCTGTTCTTCACCCTGTTTGCCTTTGTTTTTTACTTCAACTTGCTCAACCTGGGACAGAACTGGGTCGCTTCCAACCTGGTGTCGCTGGGTGCGTTCATGCTGTTGTTGCACGGGTCGGTTTTTATGCTGGCATCGCTGTGGCTGCTCAAGCGCCACCACAACATCAGCCTGCGCGGCTGGCTCTCTGCGCGGCGCGCCGCCCGCAGCGCAGCCCTGGGGGCGCAGCCCGCATGAAGACGATTCGCCGTCTGATTTACGGAGAGATCCTGGTTGCGGTGGCCTTCGTGCTGCTGGCGTTTCTGTCGCTGTTCTTCTTTTTCGACTTCGTGGAAGAACTGCCTTCCCTTGGCCGTGCGTCGCCGTTGGACCCGGCCCTGGTGTACGACCTGCCGCGCGCCTTGTTGTATGTGGGTTTGCTCATGCCCAGCCGGGTGTACGAACTGTTGCCGATTGCGGTGCTGATCGGCACGGTGTTTGTGCTGGCACGGCTGGCGCAAGGGTCGGAATACACCATCTTGCGCACCAGCGGCCTCGGCCCCTGGCGCGCCTTGCGCACCCTGCTCGGGCTGGGCGCATTTTTTGTGGCGCTGACATTCGCCCTGGGCGACTATGTCGCGCCGATGGCCGACCGTGCGGCACAGCTGCTGAAGGCCAACTTTCAGGGCCGCATCAGCCTGGGGCAGACCGGTGCCTGGCTCAAGGAGCGCCAGACCTACAGCAGCTTTTCGGTCAACGTGGGTGCGATGACACCCCAAGGCGGCCTGGACAACGTGCGCATCTTCGAGTTCGACAACCAGGGCTTTCTGGTGTCCACGCTGCAGGCCCGCAGTGGCCAGATCGAGACCGACGATTCCTGGACCTTGAACCAGGTGCAGCGGCGCGAGTTCGACACCGCAGGCCTGGCTTCAGCGCGTATTTCCAGCCAGCAGCTGGAAACGCTGCGTTGGCCCAGCAGCATCACAGCCGAGATGGTGTCGGTGGCGCTGCTCAAACCCGAGCGTATGCGGACCACCGACCTGTACGCCTACATCCAGCACCTGGAGGCCAACGGGCAGACCGCACAGCGCTACCAGATCGAGTTCTGGCGGAAAGTGTTTTATCCGCTGAGCTGCCTGGTGATGGTGGTGCTCGCCCTGCCCTTTGCCTACCTGCATTTCCGTTCGGGCGGCATCACAGGCTATGTGTTCGGCGGTGTCATGGCGGGCATCAGTTTCTTCTTGCTCAACAACGTGTTCGGCTACATCGGCAACCTCAACCAGTGGCAACCCTGGCTGGCGGCGGCCTCGCCAGCCATGATTTATTCGGTGGTCTCGCTCGGCGCCTTCGGGTGGCTGGTGCTCAGGAGATGACAACATGCTCGGTGTGATCGTGTTTGCCCATGGTTCGCGCGACCCGCTCTGGCGCGCACCGGTGGAATCGGTGGCGCAACAGATTGCGCAAGCCGATCCGGCGGCCACAGTGGCCTGCGCCTACCTGGAACTCTGCGAACCGGACATTGCCACCGCAGCCGACCGCTTGGTGGCCGCGGGCGCCCGGCAAGTCCGTGTGTTGCCACTGTTCTTTGGCATGGGCAAACACGCCCGCGAAGACTTGCCGCTGCTGCTGCAAGCCTTGCGCGAGGCCCACCCGCAGGTGCAATTCGAGCAGCTGCGCGCGGCCGGCGAAGACCCTCGGCTGACCGCTTTGCTGGCCCAGATCGCCCTGGAAGCATCGCCATGAACCTGCACCAGTTCCGGTTTGTTCAGGAAGCGGTGCGCCGCAACCTCAACCTGACCGAAGCCGCCAAGGCGCTGCACACCTCGCAGCCCGGCGTGTCCAAGGCGATCATCGAGCTCGAAGACGAGCTGGGCATCGAAATCTTTGCGCGCCACGGCAAGCGCATCAAGCGTGTGACCGAGCCCGGTCAGCAGGTGCTCAAGAGCATCGAAACCATCCTGCGCGAAGTCAGCAATCTCAAACGCATCGGTGAGCAGTACTCGACGCAGGACAGCGGCACGCTGTCGATTGCCACCACCCACACCCAGGCGCGTTATGTGCTGCCCGGCCCGGTGGCCGCACTGCGGCAGGCCTATCCCAAGGTGGGCATCAGCCTGCACCAGGGTTCGCCCGACCAGGTGGCCAAAATGCTGATCGAGGAAGTGGCCGAAATCGGCATGGCCACCGAGTCGCTGGTGAAGTACCCGGAGCTGGTCACCCTGCCCTGCTACGAATGGCAGCACGTGCTGGTGCTGCCGTTTGACCACCCGCTGGTGCAGCGCGAGCGCATCACGCTGGAAGACCTGGCCCAGGTGCCGCTGGTGACCTACCACCCCAGCTTCACCGGACGCACCCGCATCGACCAGGCGTTTGCGCTGCGCCACTTGCAGCCCAACATCGTGCTCGAAGCGATCGACTCCGACGTCATCAAGACCTACGTCAAGCTCGGCATGGGCGTGGGCATCGTGGCCGAGATGGCGATGCAGGGTGACAACGCCACCCCCGATCTGGTGGCCCGCCCGGCGGCCCAGCTGTTCGGCCACAACCTGGCGCGCGTGGCCTTCAAGCGCGGCACCTATCTGCGCCACTTCGTGCTGCGGTTTGCCGAGCTGCTGAGCGACCGCCTTTCGCGGGACCTGATCTTGCAGGCCATGGCCGGTGAAGGTCATCAATACGACATCTGATCGCTGCCCATGAAACCAGAAAACCGCACACCGGTGGTCACATCCCGCCTGCCCAAGGTGGGCACAACCATCTTCACCGTCATGTCGGCCCTCGCCACCGAGGTCGGGGCGGTGAACCTCGGCCAGGGCTTCCCCGACTTTGACTGCGACCCGGCGCTGGTGGATGCCGTCACCCGTGCCATGCAGGCCGGCCACAACCAGTACCCGCCCATGCCGGGTGTGCCCGCGCTGCGCCAGGCCATGGCGGCCAAGATGGAAGCGCTCTACGGCCTGCGCTGCGACCCGAACACCGAGATCACCGTCACCGCGGGTGCCACGCAGGCCATCCTGACCGCCATCCTGGCCGTGGTGCACCCGGGAGACGAGGTGATCGTGCTCGAACCCTGCTACGACAGCTACGTGCCCAACATCGAGCTGGCGGGTGGTGTGGCCGTGCGCGTGCCGCTCACGCCAGGCACCTTCCGGCCCGACTTCGACCGCATTCGCGCCGCGATCACGCCACGCACCCGAGCGCTGATCACCAACAGCCCGCACAACCCGAGCGGCCAGGTCTGGAGCGAAGCCGACATGCTGCAGCTGCAGGCGCTGCTGGCCCCGACCGATGTGCTGCTGATCAGCGACGAGGTGTACGAGCACATGGTGTTTGACGGCCAGCTGCACCAGAGCGCAGCGCGCTTTGCAGGCCTGGCCGCCCGCGCCTTCATCGTGAGCAGCTTCGGCAAAACCTACCATGTGACCGGCTGGAAAGTCGGCACCGTGGTCGCGCCCGCGCCGCTGACCGCCGAGTTTCGCAAGGTGCACCAGTTCAATGTGTTCACGGTCAACACACCGGTGCAGCATGCCCTGGCCGCCTACATGGCCGATCCGGCCCCCTACCTGCAACTCAGCGCCTTCTACCAGCACAAGCGCGACCTGTTTCGCGACGGCCTGGGCCAGACCCGTTTTCGTTTGCTGCCCGGTCAGGGCACCTACTTCCAGTGTGTGGGGATCGAGAACCTGGCGGTGCCCGAGCGCGACCTGCCAGAAGCCGACTTCTGCCAGTGGCTCACACGCGAGATAGGCGTGGCGGCCATCCCGCTGTCAGCCTTTTATGGCAGCGGCTTCGACCAGAAGGTGATCCGCTTTTGTTTCGCCAAACGCGACGACACCCTGCGCGAAGCGCTGGGCCGCCTCGCCCGCCTGTAGAACGGTTCAGCAACGCACCGGGTTGCGGCAGAACTGCGCCAGCTCGCGCACGGTGCTGCGTTGCGCCACCACCCGGCGCGCCTTGGCGCCCACTTCCAACTCCAGCTTGAAGGCGTACTTCTGGAAGAACTGGTCGAACAGTTCTCCGCCCAGGGTGCCGGTGGCGGTCAGGGTGTCGGCTTTGGCATCGTGCTCAAGCAGCACCGCACACAAGGGCTGATCCGCCGGGCCACCCAGCACCTGCGCGCCGCGCGCTGGGTCGTACTGGCTGTGATCGGCGCAGCAGTGGATGAGGTCGTTGCCATGGCTTGGGGTCTTGGGGTTGGCCACCGCTCCCTTGCGAAAGCTGATGAAGCTCAGCTCCCGGGTCGGGTAGACCAGCTTGTGCGCGCAGATGGCCGAAAAAGCCACCAGCCGCCGCCCTGGCCCCACCCCGCCGGGCCACTGGTAGGGCTTGCCATCTTTGGTGCGCAAGGTCGTGGGCAGCGCCGGTTTGCCCACATCGAGCAAAAACACCGGGGTGGCTTCAAACGGGTAATGGAACAGGTAGTTGGTCTGGGGTTTAAGCGCCGAGGCCTTGAACGGGTCGCCCAGCTCGTCCACCAGCAGCGCGCGGCCATAAGCGCGGTGCTGCGCCTCGACCGACCAGGCGGTGCTGCCCCAGGCCAGCGCCACGGCGCCTGCGCTGGCTGAACACGATTCCACAAACGTTCTTCGGTCCATCCGTTCGCCCCTTTCGATTGCTGGCCCACGATGCACGGCCCATTGCACGCTGCGCCGCTGGACGTATGAGAACCAAAGCCCTGCCCGCTGTCAACCGGGATGCGCAATCCGTCACGGATGGCTGGGTTTCCTGGATGCGCTCATGTCTCCAAAGCCCGCTGCCTTGCGTACCCAGCCGGCAGGGCACTCAACAAGAGGCCACACCTGCCGATACACGGCGCACAAGTTCCGCAGCATTTTTTCTGGAGTCTCTATGTCGAACCCCATTCGTGCCACTTCATCGGGTCAGCTGGCCCACCGCCGCACCTGGATGCGCCGAGCGGTCACGGGTCTGGCCCTGGCTGGTGCAGCGTTGTGGCTGGCGCCTGGCCACGTCCACGCCAGCCCGGCGCCCACCGTGGTCGAGGCGGTCCAGTTGCCGGCCTGGGTGGAGCGGCACGGACAGCGCCGACCCGCGCAGCCGGGCGCTGTCTTGCGCACCAGCGACAAGGCGCTCACCGCGGCAGGCGCCCGCATGCTGCTGCGCCTGCCCGACCGCAGCGTGGTCAAGCTCGGCGAATCCACCGAACTGGTGATCCAGGCCATGGAGCTGAGCCGCCAATCCGTGGCAGGCCCGCAGTCCATCAAGAGTGATCTGCGGCTGGTCACCGGCGTGTTCCGCTACGCCACCGACGTGGCCAGCAAGCTCGCGGGCAACCAGCGGCAGCTCAACCTGCAGCTGGCCACCGCCACCGTGGGCATACGGGGCACCGACTTCTGGAGCATGACCGATGCGGAACACGACGCGGTGTGTGTGTTCGATGGCCAGGTGGCGGTGCTGCGCGAACAGAAGCCCGAGATTGCGCTGAACAAGCCGGGCGCCTTCTGGGTGGTGTTCACCGGGCAGCCTGAAAAACCCGCCGGTCAGGCCACGCCGGACCAACTGGCCAAGTTCATCGACCAGGCCGACCTCAAGCCGGGCAGTGGCGTGCTGGTGCGAGGCGGCCGCTGGCGCGCGGTGCTGGCGCTGCTGCCCTCGGCAGCCCAGGCCGCCGAGCTGCGCACCCGATTGGCGAGCGCCGGCTATCCGGCGGAAGTGCTGGCCAAAGAGGGCCGGTTCGAGGTGCGCATCAACCAGCTGGCCACCGAGCAAGACGCGAAAAGTGTTGTCGCACGCCTGGCAGCACAGCCGGGCTTGGGCGTGCGGAACGCTCGCGTGGCCCTGGCGGCGAACTGAAAAACCGCTTCAACTGCCGAGCTGCGACCAGGCTTTGTCGAGCCGCTTGACGCTGACCGGCTGCGGGGTGCGCAGCTCTTGGGCAAAGAAGCTCACGCGCAGTTCTTCGAGCAGCCAGCGCAGCTCTTGCAGGCGCGCGTCCTGCACACCCTTGCGCTCGGCCAACAGGCGCCAGAAGCGCTGGTCTTGTGGACGCAGTTCGGCCAGCCTGGCCGCGTCGCGCGCCGGGTCGCTGCGCAGTTTGTCCAGCCGCAACTGCACCGCCTTGAGGTAGCGCGGGAAGTGCTGCAACTGGGCGTACGGCGTGGCGAGCAAAAAGCGTTTGGGCACCAGGCGCTGCAACTGCTGGGTGATGTCGTTCGCCACGTCGGCGGGCGGGCGGCTGTCCTTGAGCTTGCGCACAGCCGCCGCGTATTCGGTCAGGATCAGACCGGCGTTGCGCGCGATCTCCGATGAAATCAGCGTCAGCCGCCCGCGGCCTTCTTCCACCCGCTTCTTGAACGCCGCCGCGTCGGTCGGCAACGGATCGGCCAGGAAAGCGCGGTCGAGCGCCAGCTCGATGATCTGGGCGCGCAACTCGTCGAGCGTGCCGCCCCCGGCACCGCTGTCGGACTTGCCCACCAGCAGGTAAGCGGAAGCCATGCTCATCAGGCCGGGCAGGTTCTTCTCCAGGTACTTCAGCGCGTCCTTGATCTGCAACGAGAACAGACGACGCAGGCCCTCGCGGTGCCGGGTCATCGCCACCTCGGGTTCGTCAAACACCTCGATACCGACCGCGTCGCCCAGGTCCATCAGCGCGGGGAACCCGATCAGCGTCTGCCCGCCCTTGCGGATTTCCATCAGCTCGGGGAGTTCGCCGAAGTCCCAGCTGGTGTGGCGCTGGTCGGCGGGTACCGCGGGCGGTGGCGCTGCCTTGGCCGGTGCCGCCACGCGGCGTGCCCCGTCCGCCGCAACGGGCACAACCACCGGAGCCGTTGGCACGGGGGGCGCGCCCGCGATGTCCTTGAGCTTCAACGAGGCCAGCGCCTGGAACGCCCCGCGCGCCTGGCTGCCCAGCTCCGCCTTGAGCGCCGCGAGGCTGCGGCCCTGGCCGAGCTGGCGACCGTGTTCGTCCACCACCCGCAGGTGCATGAAATGGTGGGGCGTGAGCATGTCGACCTTGATGTCGTTGCGCACGATGTCGAGCTGCGTGGCTTCGCGCACCAGTTTCAACAGCACGTCCATCAGGTTGCCGCCGCCAAACACCTCGGGCTGGCACAGCGCTTCGGTCATCCGCTCGGCGGTGGCGGGCAGCGGCACCAGGCGCGAACGCGGGCGCTGGTGCAGGGTCTTCAGCAAGGCCTGCACCTTGTCCTTGAGCATGCCGGGCACCAGCCAGTCGCAACGGTCTTCGCTGACCTGATTGAGCGCGAAGATCGGCACCGTCACGCTCAGGCCGTCGCGCGGGTCGCCCGGTTCGTGCAGGTAGGCCACGGCGCAGTCCACACCGCCCAGCCGGATGGTCTTGGGGAAAGCCTGCGTGGTGATGCCCGCGGCCTCGTGACGCATGAGTTCTTCGCGGGTGAGGAACAGCAGTTTGTTGTTCTCCCGGCTCTGGTCCCGGTACCAACGCTCGAACGCCGCGCCGTTGCACACATCGGCCGGCAGTTGCTGGTCGTAGAAGGCGTAGATCAGTTCGTCGTCCACCAGCACGTCCTGCCGGCGCGCCTTGTGTTCCAGCTCCTGCACCTCGCGCACGGTGCGGCGGTTGGCGGCCAGGAAAGGCAGCTTGCTGTCCCAGGTGTCCTCGTGCAGGTGGCCCACCAGCGCCTCGCGGATGAAGATCTCGCGCGCACCGGCCGGATCGACCTTGCTGTAGTCCACGCGCCGCTGGTGGTAGACCACCAGGCCGTAGAGCGTGGCGCGCTCCAGCGCCGAGACGCGGGCGGCCTTCTTCTCCCAGTGCGGGTCCAGGGTCTGTTTCTTGAGCAGGTGCTCGCCCACCTGTTCCAGCCACTGCGGTTCGATGTTGGCGATGCCACGGCCGAACAGCCGCGCGGTCTCCACCAGCTCGGC
>JALOSH010000443.1 GCA_025458545.1 Hydrogenophaga sp. | reverse complement strand
GGCACGGTCTGCATCGCCCACAGCGCCATGCGCGGGTGCGGCTCGGCCAGCGGCGTGGAGCGCAGGTAGAACGAGGGGTGCGGCAGCGCGGGCGGGTCGGTGAAGTCGGCCACGCCGTGGGTCACCACCGTGCCCATGGCCGAAATGCTGTTGACGCGAAGGTCTTTCTCGGGCCGGGCCACGATGCTGAAGCTGTGCACGCGATTGCCTTCCGAATCGGGCTGGGCGTGCAGCGTGCCGTGCGTGCGGATCTCCCAATACTCGACCGTCTGACAGGCGCTGCTGACCGGCCACAGGTGCAGCGTCTGCACGGCGTACAGCAAGGGCTGGCTGTAGCGGTAGCGGGTGTTGTGGTGGATGACGAGTTTCATGCGGTGCTCGGGGTAGGGCCAGGGGAGTGAACCCGCTGGCTGGCCCAGGGAGACGCATTGTGCCTGCGAGCCGCTGGGGCGGCTCGCAGCACGGGGAACCGTCAGTGCACCGTGGGAACGAGGAAGTCCTGGCTGATCCGTCCACCGAGTTCGTTCACCCGGTCCAGGAACTGGGTGAGGAAGGCGTGCAGGCCAGTGGACAGAATTTCGTCGATGCGGGCGTATTGCAGGTCGGCCTTGAGCTTGCCGGCGCGGCGCAGTGTTTCACCCGAGGTGTCGTTGGCCACCACCGTCAGGTTGTTCACCACTTCGTTCATGCTGGCCGCCAGGCTGCGCGGCATGTCGGGCCGCAAAATCAACAGCTCGGCCACGCGCTCGGGCGTGATCACGTCGCGGTAGACCTTGCGGTAGACCTCGAAGCCGGAGACCGAGCGCAGGATCGCGCTCCAGTGGTAGAAGTCGTACTCCTGATCCTGCTCGCTGGCGGCGCCGAAAAAGTCGCTCTGCACCGCGTGGAACTTCACGTCGAGCAGTCGCGCCGTGTTGTCGGCCCGCTCCAGAAAAGAGCCCATGCGGTAGAAGTGAAACGCCTCGTCCTGCAGCATGGTGCCCACCGCCACGCCGCGTGACAGGTGCGAGCGGTGCTTCACCCATTCGAAGAAAGCGCCCGGATCGCGCTCGAAGTCCTTGGACTTGAGGTAGCCCGCCAGCTTGAGCCAGGTGGCGTTTTGGGTTTCCCAGAGTTCGGTGGTGAGCGCGCCACGCACGGCCCGCGCGTTTTCGCGCGCGGCTCGCAGGCAAGAGCAGATGCTTGACGGGTTGGACTCGTCGCGCACCATGAAGTCCATGACGTTGCGCGGCGTGATGTCCTTGCCGTACTTGGTGGTGTAGATCGGCATCAGCTCGCTGATGACCAGCAGGCCCTCCCAGCCCACCTGGGCCACAGCGGCCGACTGCGGCAGCAGCGAAGTCTGGTAGTTGATGTCGAGCATGCGCGCGGTGTTCTCGGCGCGCTCGGTGTAGCGGGACATCCAGAACAGGTGGTCAGCGGTGCGTGAAAGCATGATCAGTCTTCCAGAATCCAAGTGTCTTTTGTACCGCCGCCCTGTGACGAGTTGACGACGAGCGAACCTTCTTTCAGCGCCACGCGGGTCAGGCCGCCCGGCACCATCTGCACCTCTTTGCCGCTCAGCACAAAGGGCCGCAGATCGATGTGGCGCGGCGCCACGCCGCTTTCCACGTAGGTGGGGCAGGTGGACAGGCTGAGCGTGGGCTGTGCGATGTAGCCATCGGGCTTGGCTTTCACCACGGCGCGGAACTCGTCCACCTCGGCCTTGGTCGACGCAGGCCCCACCAGCATGCCGTAGCCGCCGGCGCCATGCACCTCTTTCACCACCAGCTCGTGCATGTTGTCGAGCATGTATTTCAGGTCGTCCGGGTTGCGGCCCATGAAGGTGGGCACGTTATTCAGGATCGGTTTCTCGCCCAGGTAAAACTCGATCATCTTGGGCACGTAGGGGTAGATCGACTTGTCGTCCGCCACACCGGTGCCGACCGCGTTGCAGATGGTCACGTTGCCGCTACGGTAGACACCCAGCAGACCCGCGCAGCCCAGCGTGGACGTGGGACGGAACACCAGCGGGTCCAGAAAGTCGTCGTCCACGCGCCGGTAGATCACATCCACGCGGCGCGGGCCTTTGGTGGTGCGCATGTAGACGAAGTTGTCCTTCACAAACAGGTCTTGCCCCTCAACCAGTTCGATGCCCATCTGCTGCGCGAGAAAGGCGTGCTCGAAGTAGGCGCTGTTGTACATGCCGGGCGTGAGCACCACCACCGTGGGCTCGGCTGTGGTGGCGGGGCTGACCGAGCGCAGGTCGGGGAACAGCCGCATCATCATCTTGCGGTCTTCGAGCATGTAGCTCACGCCGCTGGGCACCCGCAGGTTGTCTTCGAGCACGTAGTACTCGCCTTCGCCCTGCGCGTTGGGCGCGCGCACGATGTCGACGCCCGCGATGTGCGAATAGATGTTGTTGGGCACCTGCACGCCCATCATCTCGGGGCGGAACTGCGCGTTCTGGAAGATCTGGTCGGCCGGGATGTGGCCCGCCTTGATGATCTCCTGGCCGTGGTACACGTCGTGGATGAAGCGGTTGAGCGCGGTCACTCGCTGCACCAGACCAGCCTGCATGCTCTTCCACTCGTGCGCGGGGATGATGCGCGGGATCAGGTCGAAGGGGATCAGACGCTCGGTGCCGGAACCGTCTTCGTCCTTGGCGCCGTACACCGCGAAAGTGATGCCGACGCGGCGGAAAATCATTTCCGCCTCTTCGCGGCGGGCCGCCATGACCTCTTCGGGTTGCTGCGCCAGCCAGCGGGCGTACTTCTCGTAATGGGCCCGCACCTCGCTCGGCGAGGCGTTCATTTCATCAAACATCGGTCGGCTCATGGGCGGTTCACTCCTGCCCACAGGATAGCAAGGAGTGGGCCAGCGTTTGGATGTTGAGCCCCAAAGCGGTGCAAACCACGCGCTGCCCGCCGCGCCGGGTGCACCTCATTCGGCCAGCGATTCGGGCATCCTGCGTTCGCTGTCCAGCCCGGTATCGGGCGCTTGCCTCCCCGATGCCCTGGCAAGAGCACCAACATGGTGCCAATACCGCCGACTCTCTTGCCGCTCGCAGCGCACCACATCCGGCACGGCACTCCGCCAGGTGGCCGCACCACATTCGGGCGTGTTCACCCAGCGCAGGCCGCGCTCGCGGTAACGATCCAGCACGGCGGGCGCCGGGTGCTGGAAGCGGTTGCGGTAGCCCGACTGGATCAGCACCCAGCTCGGCCGCAGGGTGTTGAGCAACACCGGGCTGCTGGAGGTGAGGCTGCCGTGGTGCGGCGCCAGCAGCACGCTGGCGCGCAAGTCCGGGTTGGCCAGCGCGAGGCGGGTTTCGCGCTCGGCGTCCAGGTCGCCGCTGAGCCAGGCGCTCTGGCTTGCATTGCTGACCCGCAGCACACACGACATGGCGTTGCTCGGCAGCACGCCCGAGCCATCGGGGCGGATCAGGTCGGGCGTGGGATGCAGCAGCTCGAAGCGCACGCCGTCCCATTCCCAGTGCTGTCCAGCCAGGCAGCGGCGCTGCGGGTCGGCGTCGAACGACGAGAGCCAGCGCGCCCGCGGCCAGGCCGCCTGCACCGCCTGCATCCCGCCCGAATGGTCGCTGTCCTTGTGGCTCACCACCACCGCGTCTGGCGCCTCGCCCAGCGCGCGCAGCAGCGGCACCACCACGCGCTGGCCGGCGTCGCTCACCGGGGAGTACCTCGGTCCGGTGTCGTACAGCAGGCTGTGGCCCGCGGTGCGCACCA
>JALOSH010000442.1 GCA_025458545.1 Hydrogenophaga sp. | reverse complement strand
ACAGCGCCAGCGGCGCGCTGCAGTTGGTACCACCACCACCGATGGCCGCCAGCGCCTGCGCGTTGGTCATCACCGAGTCGCGTGCGTTCAACGACAGCTTCACCACGTCCTGCTCGAACGGCAACACACGAGCCCCAGGGTTCTTGCGCAGCACCGCCGCAGCCACCAGGGCAGCCACGTCAATGCAACGCACGCTCGACGTCGCCGAGCCGCGCTGACCGGTCACTGCCGAGCGCATCGAACCCGACACGTCCGGGCACACGACCACTCGGCCGCCCCCTCCCGAATCCAGCGCCGGCACGTTGACCAGCGAAGCCTCCAGGGCATCCTGCAGCGCATCGCGAACGATCACCGGCACGGCGTCACCGGTCGCCTTGTAGGCGGCCAGCAGCTGGTACGGGAACGCACGCGCCTGCGCCACGGCCTTCGGGTCACGCAGCTTTGCCAGCTTTGCCGCGATCACCTCGTCCATGCCGTCGATTTCGAACACGCCGTGCCGTGCGAAGGTGTTCAGGTTCTGACGCACCATCTGCCACGACCCGGCGCGAGCGATCTGCGCCCACTGCGCCGGCTGCAGTTCCAGCGCGGTCAGCATCTGGAACGGCACATCCGGAACTTCGGCCCCATCTCCATGCGACTCACCCTGCGCCGCCGCGCGCTTGAAGCGCTCGAAGGCCTGCGTGATCGGCGGCAGCGCCGCTTTGTCGTGCGACTTGCCGATCAACCACGCGAACCACGCTGCGCGCCAAGCCTCGCCCGGCTTCGGGTGAACCATCTTCACCACGTCGGCCAGCGACGGCGTGTTGCCCACTGCAGCGTTCAGCAGTTGCTTTTCGCTTGCCGTCAGCAGCCACTGCTGCACGAGCTTCTTCGGGCGCGACCCCAGCGACTTGCGGCCAAGGGCACCGCTACGCAGCATCTGCACGAACGCACGCAGCGTCTTGCCGTTGTTCACGACGCGGTCGAACACCTGGCCCAGCAGCGCCACATCGCGCACGGCGAGCAGCGCCGCCAGCAGCACCGGCATGTCCTTCATGTGACTGGCCTGGCGGGCGTACACCGCCGTTTGCGCCACGAATACCGGGTCGACCTTTGCAGCCAGCGCGGTCACGGCGTCCAGTTGCGCTTCGGCATTGGCATAGAAGGTCTGGTTCAGGCAGCCGGTGGCCGCCAGTTGCGCCAGTTGGTGCTTGGCGCTCTGCGCGTATGCCGGAGCCTGCTCGTGGTTCGACGCCGTGGCCTGCGGAGGCAGCGCGCCCTTGAGGGTCTTGAAGAGTTGCGTGTTGACCATGGAGGTTCTCCGTTTGCATTCAACTTGTATGTTCCTCTTCCTTTGCACGGCGTGTGCCAGGCATCGGTTTACAAGGACCAGACCCACCTAACCTACTGATTTGTCGAGAGTTTTCCACCTCAAAGGAACCGGCCGAACCTGGACGATCGAACGCCGCCAGCACAACACACTAGCGGTTCCGCTAGCCATGTATCCTTTGAGCTATGAGCAAAAAGATCGTTGTCGTGGGCTTCCTGGGCAGCCAACTCGATGCCGGGCACGGTGCCGGCCGATGGGAGAGGTGGCGACCCACCGTCTCTCTTGTGCAGCATCAGGACACGTTGGTTCATCGGCTCGAGCTGCTTCATGTCCCCAAGCACGAGGCTCTGGCCAAAGCCGTGCAGCGCGACATCGCGGCCGTTTCACCTGAGACCGAAGTCCGCCTGGTGTCGATGGACATCGCCGATCCCTGGGATTTCGGCGAGGTCTATGGCGCGCTCTACGACTGGGTCCGTCGCTACCCTTTCGACAGCGACCGGGAACAGTACTGGGCCCACATCACCACTGGCACCCATGTGGCGCAGATCTGCCTGTTCCTGCTGGTGGAGTCCCGCTTCTTGCCGGGTGTGCTGCTGCAGACCGCACCGCCGAAGAAGCAGATTCGCAACGACCCAGGCAGCTTCGCGCTCATCGACCTGGATCTATCGCGCTACGACGCGCTGGCGCAACGATTCGAGCAGGAGCAGCGCGATGCGTTGGCATTCCTCAAGAGCGGCATCGCCACGCGCAACAAGGCATTCAACGCACTGATCGAGGAGATCGAACGCGTGGCGATCCGGTCGCGCGCACCCATCCTGCTGACCGGACCTACCGGCGCCGGCAAGTCGCACCTGGCCCGGCGCATGTTCGAGTTGAAGAAGTCCCGCCACCAGGTCAGCGGCGAGTTCGTTGAAGTCAACTGCGCCACGCTGCGGGGCGACGGCGCCGCATCGACTTTGTTCGGACACAAGAAGGGCGCATTCACTGGCGCGGGCGCCGATCGCGCCGGGCTGCTTCGCGCAGCCCATGACGGGGTGCTGTTCCTCGACGAGATCGGCGAACTGGGTGCCGACGAGCAAGCCATGTTGCTCAAGGCCGTGGAAGAGAAGCGCTTCTTCCCGATGGGCAGCGATCGCGAGGTCTCGAGCGACTTCCAACTGATCGTCGGCACCAACCGCGATCTGCGCGTGGACGTGGCGCAGGGGCGCTTCCGCGAAGACCTCTACGCGCGCATCAACTTGTGGTCCTACACCTTGCCGGGCCTGTCGCAGCGCACCGAAGACCTGGAGCCCAACATCGAGCACCTGCTCTCGAGGGCCGGCGTCGAACTCGGCCGAGCCGTGCGCTTCAACGCGGAAGCCAAGACCGACTACATGCGCTTCGCCCAGTCGGCCGATGCACTGTGGAGCGGCAATTTCCGCGACCTGTCGGCCAGCGTGACGCGCCTGGCCACGCTGGCCGACGGCGGGCGCATCACCACTGGGCAAGTCGAGGCCGAGATCCAGCGCCTGCGATGGCTGTGGCAGCGCTC
>JALOSH010000441.1 GCA_025458545.1 Hydrogenophaga sp. | reverse complement strand
CATGGCGCTGCCGTATCTGGCGGCGAGCTGGTGGCCCGCCATCGCGCGCGCGCTGCCGCGCCCCGGCGCCTGGATGAACACCTTCCGCCAGCTCATGGCGTTCCCGATGTTCGCCACCGTGGTCTGGCTGCTCTGGGTGCTGGGCCAGCAAAGTGGCATCGACGGCGCGGCCGCCCTGCTCATGCTGCTGGTGGTGCTGGCGTTGCTGGTGTGGGCGCTGGGCCTGCGCGGCAAAGGTCGCGCGGTGCTGGGCGGCGTGGCGGCCCTAGGGTTGGTCTGGCTCGGCTGGGCAGTGGGCCCGAACGTGACCCGTCTGCAGGAAACCGCCAGCGCACCCGAAGTCGCCACCGCCGTGCAAGGCGTGAGCTGGCAGGCCTGGAGCCCGGAACGCGAGGCCGCGCTGCTGGCCGAAGGGCGCCCGGTGTTTGTGGACTTCACCGCCGCCTGGTGCGTGACCCTGCTGGCCGACATGGCCGCCAAGAACGTGGCCCTGCTGCGCGCCGACTGGACGCGCCGCGACCCGCTGGTCACGCAGGCGCTGGCCGCGCTGGGCCGCAACGGCGTGCCGGTGTACGCCATCCACAAGACCGGGCAGCCCACCCAGGTGCTATCTGAAATCCTGAGCGTGCAAGAAGTGCGCTCGGCCATTGCGCGGCTCTGAGCCGCACCGCAGGTCACGATCCGAACCCGTTTCACACCCATTCCACCGCCTCAGTGCCGCCAGTGTCGGCGCGCTCGCCCTGCCCCTGGGTCTCATCAGCACCCGCGCGCACGCCGCCACCGCGGTGGGCAAGCCCGCGCCCGATTTCACCCTCAGCGACACCGCGGGCAAGCCGGTGAAGCTCTCGCAGTTCAAAGGCAAGCCGGTGGTGCTGGAATGGCTCAACCCCGGCTGTCCCTTCGTGCGCAAGCACTACCAGGGCAACTTCCAGGCGCTGCAGAAAGACTTCACCCAGCGCGGCGTCGTGTGGCTCGCCATCAACTCCACCCGCGACGACAGCCCGGACTACCTCAGCCCGCCGCAGCTGGCCCGCTGGATGACCGACAAAGGCGCCAGCCCCAGCGCCACGCTGATGGACGAAGACGGCAAGGTCGGCGCCTTGTTCAGCGCCCGCGTCACGCCCCACATGTACATCGTCAACGCCCAAGGCGTGCTGGTGTACGCCGGGGCCATCGACAGCATTCCCTCGGCCCGCGCGGCCGACATTGAAAAAGCCACCAACTATGTGCGCCAGGGCCTGAACGAGCTGCTGGCCGGCAAACCGGTGAGCGTGGCCACCAGCCAGCCCTACGGCTGCAGCATCAAATACAAAAACGCCGCTGCATGACCACAGGCCACCGCCAGCCGGGCCCGCAGCCCCGCCGCCAGGCCCTGCGGCGGCTGGTGTTGATGGCGCTGGCGGTGAGCGCCAGCACGGCGCTGCTGCCCGCCTGCTCGGATGACGCCGCCGCGCCCGACCCGCAACGCGTCAGCCTGGAAGAAGCCCGCCAGCTGTTTGAAGCCAAACAGGCGCTGATGTTCGACATCCGCGAAGCCGACGAACACGCCACCGGCGTGGCCAACGGCGCCTTGCTGCTGCCCACGTCGCAACTTAAACAGCGCTTGCGCGAAATCCCCCAAGACCCAGCCCAGCCGGTGCTCATCATCTGCCAGACCCAGAGCCGTTCGAGCGAGGTGGTGAAAGCGCTCAAAGAAGCTGGCTGGACCAACGTGCGCTACGTGCACGGCGGCATGAGCGGCTGGGCCCGCAACGGCTGGCCCCTGGTCAAACCCTTCGGCCTGCCCGCCTCCTGAAAGCCGCGCGGGCCCGGCGGCCGCCCGTCAGCGCTGGCACTGGCCCTGCTTCTCCAGCCAGTAAGCCACATTGCCCACCAGGGCGATGCTGCCCGACACCACGGCCGAAGCCGCCGCCGCCACACCGTAGAACGCCAGCAAGCCCGCGCACTCCGAGTTGTTGCGGCAGATCCCGATCGCCGCCACCTCCTGCGCCGCCAGGCTGATGTGCTTCTCAACCACCCGGCATTCGGGGTCGTAGGTGGCGGTGGTCTGCGGCACGATCATGCAGCCCGAAACCAGCGCACACATCAGCAAGGCCAGCGGGATCGAGCGGCGCAGCAGCATGGGTTCTGACGCGGTTCCAGCGTTCGGGCCGGGCGCTTGCCGGGTTCGGTGTGCGCGAAGTCACTTCGGCTTGAACTGCACGATTTCACCGTTGTCATCCTCTGCCTGCCACCTTCCATCGGCGTTGAAACCCCGGCTGGTGTTGATGAAGAACTGCCCGCTCGGCTTGTATTCGAGTCTCCAGGTGGTCCCGTCGGCCAGGGCTGCACTCAGCACCCCCGCTTCCATGTATTTCTTGATTTCCTCACCGCTCGGTGCCGATGCGTCGGCCGGGAAATCTTGAGCGAAGGACGCGGACAGGCTCAGGACCAGACAGGTCCCGAGGACCTTGGCTTTGGATATCAACATCTTCTTTCCTTGGTGGGTTGAACGACGGTGAAAAAACTGAAGGCGCCTGCAATGCATGGGCCGGTGTGCGCGCCAGGCATGTCGAGGTTCCACCAATGGTTGGGACCTCACCGACCCGATGCTTCACGCCCATGCAGGTTACGGCACTGCGCGGCCAACTGTCCAGAAGGGAGTGGTCACCGCGCTGGCAGCGCAGCGGCCCGAACGAGTGGCTTGTGCTCGTGTCCAACGCATGGCGTTCACGGCTGCATCGCTTGCAGGTTTTCAAGCGGCACCCAGCCGGATTGCGCACCAACAGATTTTTTGCACCAAACCCAACCGTTCAGAACCCTTTCGCCCAGCAGAAGCTCACCTTCCAGCACATTCAGCTCTCTTGCCGTGTAGTCCTCAAGCGCGTGGGCGGTGTTGTCTGCGACCATCTCGATGATCTGTGCGGGAACCCAGCCCCCTGTTTGACCAGGCGATTCACAGAACACCCAGTTTTCCCATCCCTCGGGCCCGTCATATCGCTCACCCACGATAAGGCGCGTGCCTTTTTCGAAGGCAATGGGTTCAGGAAACTCGCTGGTGTGGTTTCGAATCACGCGGTATGGCTTCGCTTCCATGGTCGTTTCCTTCGGCCTGACGAATGCGCGGAAATGCCCTGCCGCGAGCGATCCGCGTGCTGCCACGGACCACCACAGAGTCCACCTCAGATGCCGGATATACGACTGCAGGCGATTCCCCAACAGCCAAAACATCCATCAGTTTCTTGCCCTTGTGGGGGAGTCCATATATGAATGGTTAGGCATCGCCTGCGGCCTGACCTCGCACTCCCAAGTGCGGACCATCTTGAGGTTCCTGGACATGAACGGCATACACCTCGGCGAGCGCCGTGTAGAAGCTGAGTTCCGACTCGTCGAGTGCTCGAACTGCCGACGACAGAAGTTCGTCGCTGAGCCAACCCTCGGATACTTCAAGGCGAGCGGCCCGGGCCAACTTTGAAGTTCGAACGCTAGCCCAATCGGAGTTATCGATCGCACTTGCAAGTTCAGCCAGTAGTGCGACAGAGACTTCGACTCGCTGTGGTTGGGTATAGCTGCGGTTCCCCAATTCAGCATTGACGTCGTATTCGCTCGTGTCGAGACCGTCACCGAAGCCACCGGCATCTTGGATTTGAGCCTTCAACCGCATGAAGCGGGCGCTGAGGTTCAAGGTCATGGTTATCTTGCGAGGCCTAAAGAATGAAAGGGACTTCCCAGTCCCGCGTGATCCGGATATTTGCAGGGTACGGCACCCAAGTGCCACGATGAAAAGTGCGAACTCTCATCAACTCAATCGTTTGTTGGAAGGGGAAGTTCATGGAAATCGTATCCGTTGACATCGATCTGGCGAAGTACGTCTTTGCGGTTCATGGCTTCGATGAGTCGGGCAAGCCCACTCTGGTTCGGCCCACTGTCCCTCGCCCCAACTTTCTGGAACTCATCGACGCGCTGCCTCCTTGCCTCGTCGGCATGGAAGTCCGCTCCGGTGCCCACCACTGGGCACGCGAGTTTGCGAAATTAGGGCACGCCGTGTGCCTGTGCGCTCACTCCGGGTACGCGGCGAGGGCCTTGGCGAGGTCCTGGTATTCCTCGCAGGTGGTGCCGCCGCACAGGCGTTGCAGGGTTTGCAGGTGTTCGCGGGCTTTGGTGGGTTGGTTGCGCATGAGGTAGGCCTCGCCGATGTATTCGTGCGCGCCGCGGTGGGCGGGGTCGATCTCCAGCGCCTGGCGGTAGTACTCCAGGGCTTTCTCCAGGTCGGGCTGGGCAGCAGGTTGTACAGGTCGGCGTTGCGGCCCAGCCGGGCTTGCTGGGCTTTGAGCAGTTCGAGCGCCCGGGGCCACTGCTGGGCGGCGATGGCCTGGCGGGCCGGGCCCAGCGGGTCGGCCGCGGCCGCTGCGGGGGCAGCGGGAGCAGCGGGAGCAGGCATGTTGGACGGGGTGTCGGCCGCCCAGACGGCGGCGGGCGCCAGGGCGATGGTCAGCAGGGCGGTGAGGATGGGCGTGTGGATGCGCATGGGGTTCCGGGTGGGCGGGTGGTTGGGGTGCATGCATTGTGGGCGCTGGCGACAGCGCCCGCATGACAGCCCCACACCGCGCGGGATAATGAGGGCTTCTTTCTGACCCCGCACCGGACACCCCATGAGCTTTGCCCCCCTGCAGAACGACACTTTTTTGCGCGCCTGCCTGCGCCAGTCCACCGAGCACACGCCGGTGTGGTTGATGCGCCAGGCCGGGCGGTATTTGCCCGAGTACTGCGCCACGCGGGCCAAGGCGGGTTCGTTCATGGGGCTGGCCACCAACGTGGACTACGCGACCGAGGTGACGCTACAGCCGCTGGAACGCTACGCGTTGGACGCGGCGATTCTGTTCAGCGACATCCTCACGGTGCCGGACGCGATGGGCCTGGGGCTGTCGTTCGCGCAGGGCGAGGGGCCGAAGTTCGCGCGCAACATCCGCACCGAGGCCGATGTGGCCACGCTGGCCGTGCCCGACATGGACAAGCTGCGCTATGTGTTCGATGCGGTGACCAGCATCCGCAAGGCTTTGAACGGCCGGGTGCCGCTGATCGGTTTTTCGGGCAGCCCCTGGACGCTGGCCTGCTACATGGTGGAGGGCGGCGGCTCAGACGATTACCGCGCGGTGAAGAGCCTGATGTACGCCCGCCCGGACTTGATGCACCGCATGCTGGCGATCAACGCCGACTCGGTGGCCGCCTACCTGAACGCGCAGATCGACGCGGGCGCGCAGGCGGTGATGGTGTTCGACAGCTGGGGCGGCGTGATGGCCGATGGCAAGTTCCAGGCTTTCAGCCTGGCCTATACCAAGCGAGTGCTGGCGCAGCTGCAGCGCGAGAAAGACGGCGTGAAGATCCCGCGCATTGTGTTCACCAAGGGCGGCGGCCTGTGGCTGGACGACATGAAAGTCCTGGACTGCGAGGCCCTGGGCCTGGACTGGACGGTGAACCTGGCCAAGGCGCGCGCGCTGGTGGGCGACTCGAAAGCGCTGCAGGGCAACATCGACCCGAACGTGCTGTTTGCGCCGCCCGAGGCGATCGACCGCGAAGTGGCGGCCGTGATCGACAGCTTCGGCAAGCCGCACCAGGGCGCGGGCACCGGCCCCACCCACATCTTCAACCTGGGCCACGGCATCAGCCAGTTCACCCCGCCCGAGAGCGTGAAGGTGCTGGTGGACGCGGTGCACGCGCATTCCAAACGCATCCGCGCGCAAGGCTGACAGCGGCGGCGCTGCGCCTCGCGCGGTGCTGCAAAACCGTGCTACGAACGGTGTAGCGATGGCGCGCGCAGCGTCCAAAATCGGCGGCCGTCAAGCCCCTTAGCACAAAATTCAGGGTAAATAAGGACTTGACAGGCTTCACTTATGCACAAATTTTGTGCTGCGGCGCGGCACCGCTGCCAAGCGCTGTTGACACCCGGTAACGAATCCCACCCGAGCGCCAAGTTGTTGATTTGATTGACTTTTCTAGATTGCTTTTTTTCTGGGCAGTTTAAGAAAGCCCTTGATTTACAAGGCTTCCGGAAGCGCTGGGAGCACCTATCAACAAAGTTATCCACAGAAAGTTTGGACAGCTTCGGAAGCCATGTCAAATCAATGACTTACAGCACATTCCGACAGTTCAACTGAGGAAAAACCGCTAACCATGCCCTTCTGGCCCGGCGTGCCCACAGCGGGGTGGGTGGCATCCTGAGTTACCGGAGTGAGTCGCCGCTCACGCCGGGGGCGCTGGTGCGGGTGCCGCTGGGTTCGCGCGAGGTGCTGGGTGTGGTGTGGGAATGCCCCGCCAGCCCGCCCGATGGCTTGAGCGAGGCGCAGACCAAAGCCGTGGCCGGTGTGCTCGACGGCCTGCCGCCGCTCAACGAACGCTGGCGCCAGCTGGTGAAGTTTGCCGCCCAGTACTACCAGCGCAGCCTGGGCGAGGTGGCGCTGGCCGCCCTGCCGCCGCAGCTGCGCGAGCTGGACAACACCCAGCTCGCCCGCCGCCTGAAGAAGCGCGCCCAGGCCACGCATTCCGCCGCGACCGCAACGGCCCGCCCGGGTGAGATGGGTGGCCACCCATTGAGCGCGGAGCAGACCGATGCACTGGCCGCGCTGGCCCAGGCCACCGCGCCGGTGCTGCTGTTCGGCGCCACCGGCAGCGGCAAGACCGAGGTGTATTTGCGCGCCACGCAGGCGGTGCTGGAAACCGCCACGCCCGACGGCGAGAGCGCCACCCAGGTGCTGGTGATGGTGCCCGAGATCAACCTCACGCCGCAGCTGGAGGCGCGCTTTCGCGAGCGCTTCGAGCCCGCGTTCGGCGCCGGTTCGGTGGTCTGCCTGCACAGCGGCATGACGCCGGCGCAGCGCCTGGGCAGCTGGCTGGCGGCGCACACCGGGGCAGCGCGCATCGTGCTCGGCACGCGCATGGCGATTTTTGCCAGCTTGCCGGGCTTGCGACTGATCGTGGTGGATGAAGAACACGACCCGAGCTACAAGAGCCAGGAAGGCGCGCGCTATTCGGCGCGCGATCTGGCGGTGTACCGGGCCAAGGTGGAGAGCGATGCCTGGGCCGCCACCGGGCACACCGCGCGCTGCCAGGTGCTGCTGGGCTCGGCCACGCCCTCGCTGGAAAGCTGGCACGCGGCCGACCAGGGCCGCTATGTGCGCCTGGCGATGCCCGGGCGCGTGGGTGGCGGCGCGCTGCCGCGGCTGCGGCTGGTGGACATGAACCACCAGCCCAAGGGCGCGGTGCTGAGCCCACCGCTGCTGGCCGCGATGGGCGAGCGCATCGCGCGCGGTGAGCAGTGCCTGGTGTTGCTGAACCGGCGCGGTTATGCGCCGGTGCTGTCGTGCGACGCCTGCGGCTGGAAGAGCGGCTGCCCGCACTGCAGCGCCTACCGCGTGTTCCACAAACTCGACCGCACGCTGCGCTGCCACCACTGCGGCTTCACCGAGCGGGTGCCGCGCGCCTGCCCGGACTGCGGCAACCTCGACATCGCGCCGGTGGGGCGGGGCACCGAGCAGGTGGAAGAACAGCTGGCCGCGCTGCTGGCCGATGTGCAACGGCCCGATGGCCAGCCCGCCCGCGTGGCGCGCATGGACGCCGATTCGACCCGCCTCAAAGGCAGCCTGGAGGCGCAACTGGCCGCCCTGCACAGCGGCGAGGTGGACGTGCCGGCGCATCACGCTGGTGGCCGGGATCAACGCCGACGCCGCCCTGTTCGCCAGCGACTACCGCGCGCCCGAGCGCCTGTTTGCGCTGCTGATGCAGGCCGCTGGGCGCGCCGGGCGCGATGCGCAGCACAGCGGCGCGAGCGAGATGTGGGTACAGACCTGGCACCCGGCCCACCCGCTGTTTGCCACGCTCAAGAAACACGACTTTCCGGCCTTTGCGGCCAGCGAGCTGAGCGAGCGCAGGCCGGCATGCCGCCCTACGGATTCCAGGCGCTGCTGCGCGCCGACGCGCGCACCCAGCAGGCGGCGCAAGCGTTCCTGAACCTGGCCGCCGAACAGGCCACCGGCCTGCCGCACCGCGAGCAGATCACGCTTTACCCGGCGGTGCCGCTGACCATCCAGCGCGTGGCCAATGTGGAGCGCGCGCAGTTGCTGGTGGAAAGTGCGTCGCGCGGCGCGCTGCAGCGCTTTCTGGCGGCCTGGCAGCCGGTGCTGCACAGCTGCCGCAGCGCGCCCGAGGCCAAAGGCCTGGTGCGCTGGGCGGTGGACGTGGACCCGCTGGCGATCTGATCGGGCCGCCTGCGCTCAGGCCGTTTCCACGGCCCGGGGCAACAGGGTTTCGATGGTGGCGATCGAGTCGCGGACCTTGAACGGCTTGAGCAGCATGCGAGGGACCTGCAGTTCTTTGAGCGACTGGGCCAGCGCAACGTCGATCTCGCTGGCGGTGATGGCCACCGGGATGTCGGGTGCGCAACACAGCTCGCCGCGCCGCAAGCGTTGCAGCAGCTCCAGCGCGGGCTGGCGGTCGGTGAGCGAGAGCATGCAGGCCTGGACGCGTTGCTCCCGAAGGGCTTCCAGCGCCGACGCGCAACTGCTCACCTGCAGCACATGGGCCAGGCCCAGGTCACGGCACACGGCCGACACGGTGCCGCGCACCAGGCCGTCTGGCTCCAGCAGCAGCAACAACGGCAGGTCGGGTTTCGGTGTCGTCTGGGTCATGTCGTGTCCTCGCGACGAACGAGTTCCTCCACCACCAGATCGCGCAGAGCACACAGGATGGAGCGGTCCACATCGGTCCATGGCCGGGGTTCGGTGCCGATGACACACAGGGTGCCCACGGCGGCGCCCATGGGCAGGCGCAGCACCGCACCCGCGTAAAAGCGGATGCCCGGCGCACCCAGCACCAGCGGGTTGTCATGGAAGCGCTCGTCTTCCAGCGCGTTGTTCACCACCATGGTCTCGGGCTCGTGGATCGCATGACCACAAAACGAAACGCTGCGCGTGGTTTCGCACACATCGAGACCCTGGTTGGACTTGAACCATTGCCGGTCGTGGTCGACCAGGGTGATCAGGGCGATGGGCAGGTCGAATTCGGTCCGGGCGAAGCGGGTGATCTTGTCGAAGCGCTCTTCGGGTGGCGTGTCGAGGATCAGCAGCGCTCGCAAGGCCGCCATTCGCTGGGCTTCGTTGTCGGGAATGAGGGGTGTGATCATGCGGGCCTTTGGGCACATGGGCTGTGCTGTGGCCTGTATCGGCGCGGCGCGGGTCAACTTGAACCGTCCATGGCGGTGAACCACAGACCACACAGAGCGGCGCAAAAAAGCCCCCGGCACCTGGAACGGTGGCGGGGGCTGGGTGAGGGAGCGCTTTACTTCAGGTCGAAGCGGTCGAGGTTCATCACCTTGGTCCAGGCGGCGACGAAGTCTTTGACGAACTTGGCGCCGTTGTCGTTTTGCGCATAGACCTCGGCGATGGCGCGCAGCTGCGAGTTGGAGCCGAAGGCCAGGTCGACGCGGGTGGCGGTCCAGCGGGCCGCGCCGGTCTTGCGGTCGCTGCCTTGGTAGGCGTTGTCACCGGTGGGTTTCCAGGCGGTGGACATGTCGACCAGGTTGACGAAGAAGTCGTTCGTCAGCTGGCCCGGGCGCTGGGTGAACACACCGTGCTTGGAGCCGCCGTGGTTGGCGCCGAGCACCCGCAGACCACCGACCAGCACCGTCATTTCGGGCGCGCTCAGGGTGAGCAGCTGGGCCTTGTCGATCAGCATTTCTTCGGGCGACACGCTGTAGGCCGCCTTGCGGTAGTTGCGGAAGCCATCGGCGATCGGCTCCAGCACGGCGAACGACTCGGCGTCGGTCTGCGCCTGGGTGGCGTCGGTGCGGCCGGGGGCGAAGGGCACCTCCACGCTGTGGCCGGCGGCCTTGGCGGCGGCTTCCACACCGGCGTTGCCCGCCAGCACGATCAGGTCGGCCATCGACACCTTCTTGGCGCCGTTGTTGAAACCGTTCTGAATCACCTCCAGCACCGCCAGCACCTTGCCGAGCTGGGCGGGCTGGTTGGCTTCCCAGTCTTTCTGGGGCGCCAGGCGGATGCGGGCACCGTTGGCACCGCCGCGGCGGTCAGAGCCGCGGAAGGTGGAGGCCGAAGCCCAGGCGGTGGCCACCAGCTCGCTGGCCGACAGGCCGGAGGCCAGGATGCGGTTCTTGAGTTCCTTGGCGTCGGCGGCGTCGATCAGCGGGTGGCTGACCGGCGGCACCGGGTCTTGCCAGATCAGGTCTTCGGCCGGCACCTCGGGGCCGAGGTACAGGCACTTGGGGCCCATGTCGCGGTGGGTCAGCTTGAACCAGGCGCGGGCGTAAGCGTCGGCGAA
>JALOSH010000058.1 GCA_025458545.1 Hydrogenophaga sp. | reverse complement strand
GGGCGCCTGCGGTTTCATCGGCATGAACATTTCGGTGCGGGCCAACGTGCGCACCGCACAGGCCGCCACCCGAGGCATCGGCCCGGCGCTGGACGTGGCTTTCCGCGGTGGCGCCATCACCGGCATGCTGGTGGTCGGTCTGGGCCTGCTCGGCGTGGCCGGGTTTTTCTGGTTCCTGGTGGGCAACGGCAACCTGACGCCCGACAAGAACCTGGCGAGGCTGCTCAACCCGCTGATCGGGTTCGCCTTTGGCTCCTCGCTCATCTCGATCTTTGCCCGGCTCGGCGGCGGCATCTTCACCAAAGGTGCCGACGTCGGCGCCGACCTGGTGGGTGTTCGAAACCTATGCGGTCACGCTGATCGCGACCATGGTGCTCGGCGCATTGATGGTGGCCGCCGCGCCGATGCAGGCGGTGCTGTACCCGCTGGTGCTGGGCGGCGTGTCCATCATCGCGTCCATCATCGGCTGCTTTTTTGTCAAGGCCACGCCGGGCATGAAGAACGTGATGCCCGCGCTGTACAAAGGGCTGGCGATCGCCGGCGTGCTGTCGCTGATCGCGTTCTGGTTCGTCACCGCCTGGATCATGCCGGACAACGCCATCGTGGCCGAAGGCAGCAAGTGGCGCCTCTGGAGCGCCTGCGCTGTTGGTCTGGTGCTGACCGCCGCCCTGGTCTGGATCACCGAGTTCTACACCGGCACGCAATACGCACCGGTGCGCCACATCGCGCAGGCGTCCACCACCGGCCACGGCACCAACATCATTGCTGGCCTGGGCGTGTCCATGCGTTCGACCGCCTGGCCGGTGCTCTTTGTGTGTGTGGCCATCATGGCGTCCTATGCACTGGCGGGTCTGTATGGCATTGCGGTGGCGGCCACCTCCATGCTGAGCATGGCCGGCATCGTGGTGGCACTCGACGCCTATGGACCCATCACCGACAACGCCGGTGGCATTGCTGAAATGGCCGAGTTGCCGAGCAGCGTGCGCGACATCACCGACCCGCTGGACGCTGTGGGCAACACCACCAAGGCCGTGACCAAGGGCTATGCCATCGGCTCGGCCGGCCTGGCCTCTCTGGTGCTGTTCGCCGACTACACCCACAAGCTGGAAATCTACGGACACCAGGTCAGTTTCGACCTGAGCAACCCGATGGTGATCATCGGCCTGTTCATCGGTGGCCTGATTCCCTACCTGTTTGGCGCCATGGCCATGGAAGCGGTGGGTCGTGCGGCGGGTGCGGTGGTGGTGGAAGTGCGGCGCCAGTTCAAAGAGATCCCCGGCATCATGGAAGGCACCGCCAAGCCCGAATACGGCAAGGCGGTGAGCATGCTGACCGGCGCAGCCATCAAGGAAATGATCGTCCCCAGCCTGTTGCCGGTGGTGGTGCCGATTCTGGTGGGTGTGTTCCTGGGGCCCCAGGCGCTGGGTGGCTTGCTCATGGGCACCATCGTGACCGGCCTGTTCGTGGCCATTTCCATGTGCACCGGCGGCGGCGCCTGGGACAACGCCAAGAAGTACATCGAAGACGGACACCACGGCGGCAAGGGCAGTGAAGCGCACAAGGCCGCCGTGACCGGAGACACGGTGGGCGATCCCTACAAGGACACCGCAGGCCCAGCGGTGAACCCGCTGATCAAGATCATCAACATCGTGGCGCTGCTGATCGTGCCGCTGCTGCCGTTGGCAACCTGATCGATCACACGTCTGTTGTCAGCACCAAGGCCCGCTTCGGCGGGCCTTTTTCACGGCATGTCCGGCGACCGGGACGCGGCCTCACCCAGGGCCAGAGCCCGAATGACGGCACTGGCGGCTGCCGTGAGCCGTGTCAGGTCGAGGTCCTGCCGGGTCTCGATGGCCTGCAACACCAGTTCGTTGATGCCACCCACGGCGGCCATGGCCATGGTCGGCGAGAGCACGCGGCCTGACGCGCCGTCCAGACCGGGCTTGTGCACCACCTGCCGCACGAAGTCGGCCAGCTGCTGCATCACCTCGCGGCGCACCGCAGCGCCGGGTTCACCGAGCTGGTGCACTTCCACAAACAGGGTGCGCAGCAGACGCGGCCCGGTCGACAGGTGAGCAAAGTAGGCGTTCAGTGCGGTCTCCAGCTCGCTGTGCCAGGATCGATCGGGCTTCAAGGCGTCGCGCAACGTGCGCAAGGCCGATGCACTCACCGCTCGATAGAGCGCCAGGAAGCAGGCTTCCTTGCTGTTGAAGTGTTCATAAAACGTGCGCTTGGACATCCCGGCCTGGCGCACGATGTCGGCAATCGTGGTGGCGGCAAAGCCCTTGTCGGCAGCGACCATGCCCAGGGCCTGCAACAGACGTCCCCGGTGTTCCTTCTCCAACTTGTCGGGCGAAATGATGGCGTTGCACATGGTGGTTTGATCTTAGAACCCGTACCCCCCCAGAAAGCTGACACCACCGATCGGGCCCGGCGCTTGACAAGCGCATTCGGGCTGCGCACGATACATCCGTGGGTATCAGACCGTGCCCAGCGCCTTCAACGTTCTCAAGCTCGAATCCATGACCGAACTGCCCGTCCGCCGACTGCTCATCGATCTGCAACAACCGGTGGCGCGCCACTGGTGCAATGGCGACCCCTTCCTGACCGCATGGTTCAACGCGCTGTCGATGAGCTTTCCGGTCGGCGAGCAGTTTTTCATCGACTCGGTGCGCAACGGATTCCAGGCCTTGCCGCCCGAGCAGCAAGCCGAATGGAAAGACGAGGTTCAAGGCTTCGTGGGGCAGGAGGCCACCCACCGCCGCATTCACGCGCTCTTCAACGCCCAGATTGAAAAACACGGGCTGGTCAACGAGTGGGAACCCCGCGCCCGCGAGCGTCTCAAGCTGGTGCAAGGCAAAGAACCGCGCCACGGACTGGCCATCACAGCGGCCAACGAGCACTTCACCGCGCTCTTTGCCGAGTGGATGCTCGCGAGACCGACGTTTTTGAATGGCTGCGAGCCACGTATCCAGATGCTGTGGCTCTGGCACAGCGCCGAAGAATCGGAACACAAGTGCACCGCCTTCGACCTTTACCGGGCGCTGGGCGGCAGCGAAGCCTGGCGGTTGCGCTGGATGCGCCGAATCACCCTGATTTTTCTCACCGACACCTTGCGCCAGACCGCCCACAACCTGCGGCGCGACGGCACCCTCTGGCAATGGCGAACCTGGTCCAGCGGCGTGCGCCATCTGCTCGGTCGCGGTGGCCTGTTGCGCACCAGCCTGCGACCCTGGTTGGCCTACTTCCGCCGGGACTTCCACCCGAGCCAGCAGTCCAGCGATCTCTCCGCCAACTGGCTGCGCGAACACAGCGGCCAGTTCACCCGCGTAGGCTCGGCCTGACGCCAGTCCTCGTTCTCCCCGCAGCGCCCAGGGACAGCCACCGATCTGTCGAAGCCCGTGGTCGATAATCAATGCATGTCCGAACGCGTCATTCCCCTCATCGACCAGCGGCTGAGTTCGCGAGCAGTTCGTGTTCCTGCAACCACGATCCCGCCCACCGGTCTGCTGGGCGACACCCTGGGCCGACCGCTGCGCGACCTGCGCATCAGCGTCACCGACCGCTGCAACTTCCGCTGCAGCTATTGCATGCCCAAGTCGATCTTCGACAAGGACTACCCCTACCTGCCGCACAGCGCGCTGTTGAGCTTCGAAGAAATCACCCGCCTGGCGCGCCAGTTCGTGGCGCACGGGGTTCAGAAGATCCGCCTGACCGGCGGTGAACCGCTGCTGCGCAAGAACCTCGAGATCCTCATCGAACAGCTGGCCGCGCTGCGCACGGTGGACGGCCAGCCGCTGGACATCACCCTCACCACCAACGGTTCACTGCTGGAGCGCAAGGCACAGGCGCTCAAGGCCGCCGGGCTGCAGCGCGTGACGGTGAGCCTGGACGGGCTGGACGACACCGTGTTCCGGGCCATGAACGATGTGGATTTCCCGGTGGCCGATGTGCTGCAGGGCATCGAGGCCGCCCAGGCGGCGGGACTCGGACCGATCAAGGTCAACATGGTGGTCAAGCGCGGCACCAACGAGCACGAAATCCTGCCGATGGCGCGCCACTTCAAGGGCAGCGGCATCGTGCTGCGCTTCATCGAATACATGGACGTGGGCGCCACCAACGGCTGGCGCATGGACGAGGTGCTGCCCAGTGCCGAAGTGGTGCGCCGCATCCATGCCGAGCTGCCGCTGGTGCAGCTGGACCCATCGGCTCCCGGCGAGACCGCCGAACGCTGGGGTTATGCCGATGGCACAGGCGAAATCGGCGTCATCAGCAGCGTCACGCAGGCTTTCTGCAGCGAGTGCAACCGCGCGCGCCTGACCACCGAAGGCCAGTTCTACCTCTGCCTGTTTGCCGCCCAGGGACACGACCTGCGCGCCCTGCTGCGCAGCCAAGCCAGCGACCAGGACATCGCCAGCGCCATCGCCGCCATCTGGCAAGGCCGGGACGACCGCTACTCGGAGCTGCGGGCCAGCCTGCCGCCCGACGCTTCAACCGGAGCACGCCGGGCCGAGATGAGCTACATCGGAGGCTGAACGGGAACACCCCCGCGCCGCCTGCGGCGGCACCCCCTCAAGGGGGCGATGCGAGTGGCCCGGCGAAGCCGCTTCCACCGCATCCTGGGTTTCGGTCACTTCGCTCCTGAACCATCCATTGCGCCACCGCCGCCACATCGTTCCAATTTGCGAGGTCTCACTTGATTCAATCTTCTGAAATCACCGCGCTCGTGCTCGCCGGTGGGCGCGGCTCGCGCATGGGTGGCGTGGACAAAGGCCTGCAGAAGTTCCGCGACACACCGCTGGCACTCAACGCGCTGTTGCGGCTGCAGATCCAGGCAGGCGGGCTGGTGGGTGAGCTGATGGTCAACGCCAACCGGAACCTGGCCGCCTACGAGGCTTTTGGCCACCCGGTGTGGCCCGACACCCTGCCCGACTACGCTGGCCCGCTGGCGGGTTTTCTGACCGGTCTGTCGCACTGCGAAACGCCCTACCTGCTGACCGTGCCGTGCGACTCGCCTCTGTTCCCGCTCGACCTGGCCAGCCGCCTGGCGCGCCGACGAACCGCGCGCGCAGCCTGTGTTTTCGCTGTTGCGCGCCGAGCTGCTGCCGAGCCTGATGGCCTTCACCCAGACCGGTGGTCGCAAGATCGATCGCTGGACCGATCAGCACCGCACGGTCCTTGTGCCCTTTGACTTGCCAGGCGACGACCCGCGCGCTTTCTTCAACGCCAACACCCTCGCCGAGCTGCAGTCGCTCCAGGGTTCCTGAACAGGTCTGACCACCATGTCATCGATCGAACAGATCGCCGCTGCCCTGCAGGGCTACGACCCCAAGGCCCTGAGCGCCGCCCATGTGAACGACTTCCTGGCACAACTGGTCGAGCCTGTGACCCGTACCGAGAACGTGAGCGTGTTCGATGCGCTCGGTCGCGTGCTGGCCGACGACGTGATCTCACCCATCAGCGTGCCGCCACACGACAACTCGGCCATGGATGGCTTCGCTTTGGACGGCACCCTGCTGCGAGCCGGTCAGCCGCTGACCCTGCAACTGGCCGAAGGCACCGCGTATGCCGGCAAGGCCTGGGCTGGCTCGCTGAGCCCACAGCAGTGCGTGAAGATCATGACCGGCGCCATCATGCCCGGCGGGCTCGACACGGTGGTGCCACTGGAATTCGTCCAGCTCGAAGGCGCCCAGGTCGGTATCCCGGCCGATGTGGTGAAGCCTGGCGACAACCGACGGTTCATGGGCGAAGACCTGATGGCGGGTCAACCCGCGTTGCGCCGCGGTCAGGTGCTGGGCCCCGCCGCGCTCGGCCTGATCGCCAGCCTGGGCCTGCCGCAGGTGAAGGTGTTTCGCCGCATCAAGGTAGCCTACTTTTCCACTGGCGACGAAATCCTGAGCCTGGGTGAGCCGCCGCGCGAAGGCGCGGTGTACGACAGCAACCGTTACACGGTCTTCGGGCTGCTCACCCGCCTGGGCGTGGAAGTGCTCGACATGGGCGTGGTCAAGGACGAACCCGCCGCGCTCGAAGCCGCCTTCCGCCAGGCCGCAAGCATGGCCGACGCCATCATCACCAGCGGCGGCGTCAGCATGGGCGAAGCCGACCACACCAAGGCCATGATGAAGCAACTGGGTGATGTGGCGTTCTGGCGCATCGCGATGCGGCCCGGTCGGCCCATGGCGGTCGGGCGGATCGAAGAGAACGGCAAGAGCGCCGTGCTCTTCGGGTTACCCGGCAATCCCGTGGCCGTGATGGTCACCTTCCTCGCCTTCGTGCGCCCTGCCCTGCAGCGCCTGATGGGCAGTCAGGCCACCGAGCCGATCTTGCTCAAGGCGCGCAGTGCCGAGGCCTTGCGCAAGAAGCCGGGCCGCACCGAGTACCAGCGCGGCATCGTCGGCCGCAACCCGGATGGCACGCTCAGCGTGCGCACCACCGGCAACCAGGGCTCGGGCGTGTTGCGCTCCATGGTCGAGGCCAACGGCCTGATCGTGCTGCACCACGGCCAGGGCAACGTGGCCGTGGGCGACGAGGTGGACGTGATGATGTTCGACGGGGTGATCTGACACCAAGATCACCGCGGGCCAGCAAGCCCGCCTTCTTCACTTGGCGACGAGCAGCTCGTGACTGGGTTGGGCTTCTTCTGGCGGTTGCGGACGTGAAACTTGGCGACCGCGTGCCAGCAGCATGTACATGGTGGGCACCACAAAAATGGTCAGCAGCGTGCCCAAGCTCATGCCGCCGACGATGACCCAGCCGATCTGCTGGCGGCTCTCGGCCCCAGCGCCCGTGGCCAGGGCCAGCGGGATGGCGCCCAGCACCATGGCGCCGGTGGTCATGAGGATGGGGCGCAGGCGGAGCGCCGCGGCCTCTTTGACCGCATCGAGCTTGCTCTTGCCGTCTTCGCGCAGCTGGTTGGCGAACTCGACGATCAGGATGCCATGTTTGGTGATCAACCCCACCAGGGTGATGAGCCCGATCTGGCTGAACACGTTGAGCGTGCCCCCGGTGAACTTGAGCGCCAGCAACGCGCCCAGCATCGACAGCGGCACGCTGAGCATGATGATGAAGGGATCGACAAAACTCTCGAATTGCGCCGCCAGCACCAGGTAGATGAACAGCAGCGAGAGCGCGAACACAATGGCCAGAGAGCCCGAGGAATTCTTGAACTCGCGACTCTGACCGTTCAGGTCGGTGGTGGTGCCGGCCGGCAACACCTCGGCCGCGATGTTGTCCATGATCTGCAGGGCATCGCCGAGCGCCAGATCGGGCGCCAGGTTGGCGGTGATGGACGCGCTGCGCCGCTGGCCAAAGTGGTTCAGCTCGCGCGGCACCACCACCTCGCGCAATTGCACCAGCGAGGCCAGCGGAATCATGGCGTCGTTGCGTCCGCGAACAAAGAGTTTGTCGATGTCGTCGGGCGCATTGCGTTGCAGGCTCTCGGTCTGCACCACCACGTCGTACTGTTCACCGCCTTGTTTGTAGCGGGTGACGGTGCGTCCACCCAGCATGGTTTCCACCGTGCGCGCGATCGCGTCCACACTCACGCCCATGTCGGCGGCCCGCTCGCGGTCCACGTCCATGCGGATCTCGGGCTTGTTCAGGCGCAGATCGGTGTCCACCTGCACAAAGCCGGGGTATTTGGCCATCTCGTCCTGAAAGCGCCGCACCGTCTGGGCCAGGCTCTGGTAGCTGTCGCTGGTGACGAGCACGTAGTTGATGGGCCGCTCGCGGAAGCCCTGACCGAGCGACGGCGGTGTGATCGGGAATGCGCTGATGCCCGGCAGCGCTGCGATGCGCGGCGCAACCTCTCTTGCAATCTCCTGGGTGGTGCGCTCACGCTCTTCCCAGGGCTTGGCGCGGAGAAACACCGTGCCCTGCGCCACCGTGGGGTTGCCGATGTTGCTGAAGATGCGGTCGAACTCGGGGTAGTCCGAACCGATGCGCTCCACCGCTTCGGCGTACCGGCGGGTGTAGGCCAGCGTGGCGCCGTCCGGTCCGTTGAGGTTGACCAGGATCACGCCCCGGTCTTCCAGCGGTGCCAGCTCCTGCTTGGTGGTCTGCAGCAACCACCAGCTGCCCACCGCGCTGGCCAGCATCACACCCACCACCAGCCAGCGGGCGCGCAGCGCCATCGCCAGCACGCTGCTGTAGCCGTTCGTCAGGCCCACCAACACCCGCTCCATGCCACGGTCGAACCAGCCCGGGTTGGGGTTGTGGCGCAGCAGCTTGCTGCTCATCATGGGCGAGAGGGTGAGCGCCACAAAGCCCGAGACCACCACCGCACCGGCCAGCGCGAGGGCGAATTCGGCAAACAGCCGTCCGGTGCGCCCGGGCGTGAAAGCCAGCGGCGCGTACACCGCGGCCAAGGTCAGCGTCATGGCGACCACCGCAAATCCGATCTCGCGCGCGCCTTTGATGGCGGCATCAAAGGGTTTCATGCCCGCTTCAATGTGGCGGTAAATGTTTTCCAGCACCACGATGGCGTCGTCCACGACCAGACCGATGGCCAGCACCAGCGCCAGCAGTGTGAGCGTGTTGATGGAAAAACCGAACAGCGCCATCAGCGCGAAGGTTCCGATCAGGCTCACCGGGATGGTAACCAGCGGGATGATGGACGCCCGCACCGTGCGCAGAAACACGAAGATGACGAGAGCCACCAGCACCACCGCTTCGGCGATGGTGGTGTAGACCGCCTTGATCGATCGGTCGATGAACACCGAGTTGTCGTTGGCGATGTCGACACTCACGCCCGGCGGCAGGTCGGCCTTGACTTTTTCCAACAATTGTCGAACGCCAGCCGAGAGCTCCAGAGGGTTGGCGGTGGCCTGGCGGATCACGCCCAGCGACACCGAGTCGCGACCGTTCAGCCGCACCGTGCTGCGCTCGTCCTGCGGACCCCTCACCACACGCGCCACGTCTCCGAGCCGAATGGATTGACCATTCACGGTCCGGATCGTCACCTCTCGAAACTGCTGTGGCGTCTGCAGGTCGGTGGCGGCGGTCACATTGAACTCGCGCTGGGTGCTCTCGATGCGACCGGCCGGCACCTCCAGATTGGAGCGGCGCAGCGCCTCTTCCACATCCTGAACCGTCAGGCGGTAGGCCGCCAGCCGATCGGGATCGATCCAGATGCGCATCGAATACTTGCGTTCGCCGAACACCCGCACATCGGCAGCGCCGGGTGCGGTCTGCAGCACCGGTTTGGCGATGCGGTTGGCAAAGTCCGACAGTTGCAGCGCATCGTGGGTGTCGGAACTCAGGGCCAGCCAGATCACCGGAAACGCATCGGCTTCGACCTTGGCGATCACCGGCTCGTCGATGCCTTGCGGCAGGCGCTGACGCACCCGGTTGACCTTGTCGCGCACATCGGCGGCGGCGGCGTCCGGGTCGCGTTCCAGCTTGAAGCGCACCGTGATGTTGCTCTGCTCCTGGCGGCTGGAAGAGGTGATCACGTCCACCCCTTCAATGCCAGCCAGCGAGTCTTCAAGCGTTTTGGTGACCTGCGACTCCATCACCTCGCTGGAAGCGCCGGTGAAACGCGTCTGCACCGAAACCGTGGGCTCGTCGATCTTGGGATACTCGCGCACGGTGAGACCCTGAAACGAGACCCAGCCCACCAGCAGGATCAACAGGGACAACACGCTGGCAAAAACCGGGCGCCGGATCGAGATTTCGGGCAATTGCATGGCAGTCCTCTCGCGAAATCAGCCGCCCGCCGCGGGCCTGGGTCCCGCCGGGCTGTCGGACGGCTTGGCGGCTGGCGCGCCTTCGGGCTTGCCTCCACCGGCGGCTCCACCCGCCGCGCCCGGGCGCCCACCGCCCGGGCGGCTCATGTCGACGACACGCACCGCCGTGCCGTCGCGCTGCAGTCGCTGCTGACCGGCGACCACCACCGTGTCACCCGCGTTGAGCCCTTGCGCGATCTGTACCTGAGCGCCCCGGCGAACGCCAAGTTGCACCTCGGTGCGCTGCGAGACCAGCTTGGCCGCGTCGCCCTCGCCTTCCTTCAACAACCGAAACACGAACTGTTTGCCAGCTTGCGGCACGATGGCTTCTTCCGGCACCACCAACGCTTCATCGTTGACCGAAAAGACCGTGGTGACCCGCGCGAACATGCCCGGGCGCAGATCGCCACCCGGCGAGGGCGGCAACACCGCGCGCACGGCGATCGAGCGGCCATTCGCGTCCACCAGTGGGTCCACCGCCTGCACCCGGGCATTGAAGCTCTTGCCGGGCAAGGCATCGATCTCCACCCGCACCGGCTGGCCAGCCGCGACCCTCGACTGGTAACGCTCCGGCAGTCGAAAGTCGACCGTCAGTTGCGAGGTGTCCTCCAGGTTCACCAGGTCGGCACCGTCCTTCACATACTCGCCCAGGTTCACCGTGCGCAAACCCACCGTGCCGTTGAACGGCGCGGTGATGCGCATGCGAGAAAGCCGCGCCTGGGCCAGCGCCACCTGCGCCTCGGCCACCTGCAGGTTGGCCCGGCTTTCGTCGAGCACCCGCTGCGCCACAAAGGCCTGGGCCACCAGCTCCTGGTTGCGCTTGAGGTTGGCTTGCGCGATCGACAGCTGGGCCTGAGCCTGGCTCAGCTCGGCCCTTTGCAAAACATCGTCCAGCTGCACGAGCAACTGGCCGCGCTGCACCCGTGCACCGTCGGCAAAGGCAATCTGGGCAATCCGGCCGCTGACCTCGGGCCGCAGGGTCACGCTCTGACG
Source organism: Hydrogenophaga sp. (assembly GCA_025458545.1). The sequence goes on along the minus strand of JALOSH010000058.1, from coordinate 3,609 downwards.
GGAACGCAGCGAACCCACCGCCTGGGCATCGTCTTGCAGCCGTGTGCTTTTGACCTGCACCACCTCCACCCCGGGCGGGCCTCCGCCGGCGCCTCCCGGCCGACCACCCCCGGGGGCAGATGGGCGAGCACCGCCCGGACCGCTGCTGGCGGCCGGCTCCGGGGCGGTCTGTTTCGGCTGGTTCTGGAACCACCAGGCCGCCGCCGAAGCGATGGCCAGTCCGGTGATGGCAACCCCGATGTAAAGCTTTTTGTTCGCCATGTCTGTTGCGCAGTGGTTAGAGGCTCCACGCCTGGATGGGCAGGGCGCCGTCCATGTCGGATGCAATGTACCAGCGATGACCTCCGGCTGCCGGCACAAGCTCGAGCCAGGGTTTTTTGGCTGTCACGCGCCGCACACAAGCCAGCCCATCAGCCGGGCACACCCCGGTTGGCCAGCGCATCGGCCCGCTCGTTGCCGGGGTCACCGGCATGGCCCTTGACCCAGTGCCATTCGATGTGGTGCACCCCATCGTGGACCAGTGCATCCAGTCGCTGCCAGAGGTCGGCGTTTTTGACGGGTTGCTTCGCGGCGGTTTTCCAGCCCTTGGCTTTCCATCCATGAATCCACTCGGTGATGCCCTTGCGCACGTATTCGCTGTCCAGATACACGGACACCTTGCACGGCCGTTTGAGCGCGGCCAGGCCCTCGATCACGGCGGTCATCTCCATGCGGTTGTTGGTGGTCTCGCGCTCACCACCCCACAGCTCCTTTTCATGACCGCCGGCTTTGAGGTAAACCCCCCAACCGCCTGGACCGGGATTGCCTTTGCAGGCGCCATCGGTGTACATCACCACGTGGTTCAAATCGATTGTCTCCATGGGTTTCTGGTGATCGGCGGGTGAACGATGCGCGCACCCGCCCTGGCCTGCCGGGCCCATGCGCCGAACACCAGGGCAAGATCCATCGGCAGCCACCGGCGCTCAGCGGCGATTGGCCACCGACACGGGAGCGGCAGCACCCACACGGCGGGGCTTCCAGGCCGGACCCAGCAAACGCATGCCGCGCACCCGCTTGACGGCCACAAAAAAATACACGGCACCAAAGATCGGCCACCAGCGCGCGCCGGCCTGGTCCATCCAGGCGGTGCGCTGCAACCATTTGTCGGTCCGCACCGCAGGCCGGTAGCAGCCAAAGCGCTCCGACTCTACTTCAAAACCCAACAGACGCAGCCAGTCGCGCAAGCGCCAGGGTCCGATGAAATCGCCCGCCTCTGGCAGGTACAGGCGCGACGCCCCGAGCATGCGCAATCCAAGCCGGTCTGCCACGCGACCACGACCCTGACGCAGGCCCCATAGGCTGGCGGGGTTCAGTCCCGATATCACCGCCCTGCCCTCTGGCACCAGCACCCGCTCCACTTCGCGAAGCACCTGGTGGGGATCGGCACTGAGCTCCAGCGTGTGGGGGAGCAACACCAGATCCAGGCTGGCCGGTGGAAAGGGCAGTGCCGCGGCATCGGTGATCAGGGCCACCCTGGGCCCCCGCTCCGGGCTGTGCTCATCGACCCGTGGCGCCGCTTCGGTGGCCGACGCGGGATCCAGCTCCACCGTCTGTCCACCTTCCCGGGTCACCAGGCCCTCGGGTTCCTGCAGCCAGCCACGCATCTCTTCGGGCAGGGCAATCCACCGGTGGGGCATGCGGTTGGCCTGCAGACCCTGCAACTCGGGCAGGCCCAGCTGCAAGGCGTTGTAGCCAAAGAGATTGATCACGGCCAGGTCGACCTGCGCCTGCTCCCAAGCCAGCAGGTACTGCCCAGGAGGGGTGCTCAGCCAGTCCTGCAAACTTATAATCGAAGGGTTCATGAACGGTGGTGCGCAGACAGGGTGGGCACAAGCGCGCTGACGCAGCCCGGCCTGTCCGACATACTCTACACGCACGCTCCATCGCACCCCAACACCGTCGCGCCCATGACCCTGTTCCCCGTACCCGCTTTCAGCGACAACTACATCTGGGTGTTGCACGGGACGCAGCGCGCGCTGGTGGTCGATCCGGGGGAAGCGGCCGGCGTGTTGAACTGGCTGGAGCAGACGGAGATCGTTCTAGACACCATCCTCATCACCCACCACCATGCAGACCACACCGGTGGCGTGGTGGCCTTGCGTGAGGCCACGGGTGCCCGGGTCATCGGTCCGGCTTTCGAGCCCATGCCCGAACCGTTGCAACGCGTCGAAGGTGGCGACCGGGTGCAGGCGCTGGGGCTCGACTTCGAGGTGCTGGACGTGCCCGGACACACCGCGGGCCACATTGCTTTTTTTGCCGCAGACGTGGCCGGTGCGCCGCTGCTCTTTTGTGGCGACACGCTGTTTTCAGCAGGGTGTGGGCGCCTCTTTGAAGGCACGCCCGAGCAAATGCTGGACTCGCTCACCCGGCTGGCGGAACTGCCCGAACGCACCCGCGTCTGCTGCACCCACGAGTACACCCTGGCCAACCTGCGGTTTGCCAGTGCGGTCGATCCCGACAACACCGCCCTGGCGGACCATGTTCGGGCCTGCGAGCAACTGCGGGCACGGAACCTTCCCACCCTGCCCAGCTCCATCGGTCTGGAAAAGCAGATCAATCCCTTCCTGCGCAGCGGTGAGCCGGCCCTGATGCAGGCCGCCCTGGCCCACGACCCTGCCACCAACCACGACGCCGTGAGCGTGTTCGCCACCTTGCGCGCATGGAAGAACGATTTCCGATGAGCTTGACAACCCCGCTGCGATCTCCCTTCACCGTCCCATGGCGAGCCCCATCGATGGCCACCCTGGCCTTGGGCCTGATGCTCGCAGGCTGTGCCAGCGTTCCCCTGGAACCCCTCAGCCCGCCCGCGCCAGTGACAGCGCCAGCGGCTGCACCCGCGTTGCCTGCTGCGGCTGCGCCGGTCAAAACCCAGCCCGTCCAGCGCGCTGAAGCGGCGCCAGCCAGCCGCTCAAGCGCCGCTCCAAAAGCGACCGACCCCACCCAGACCACCCTCAGCGCCATCGGTGTTGAAACCACCAGCACCCCGCCGGTGGTGTTTTTGTCGGCGCCGGCCGACATCTGGGAACGCATCCGCCGCGGCTTCGGCATTCCCGATCTCGAAGGCGATCTGGTGCGCGACCGCGAGCAGTGGTACGCCACCCGCCCCGACTACATTGAGCGCATGACCGCGCGCTCCGAGCGCTACCTGTTCCACATCGTCGAAGAGATCGAGCGCCGCAACATGCCGATGGAGCTGGCCCTGCTGCCCTTCATCGAGAGCGCATTCAACCCGCAGGCGGTGTCCAGCGCGCGCGCGGCCGGCATGTGGCAATTCATGCCCGCCACCGGCCAGTCGTTCGACCTCAAACAGAATGCCTTCCGCGACGACCGCCGCGATGTGCTGGCCTCCACCCGGGCGGCGCTGGACTACCTGCAGCAACTCCACAACCGGTTTGGCGACTGGCATCTTGCGCTGGCCGCCTACAACTGGGGCCAGGGGAATGTGAGCCGCGCCATCACACGCAACCAGCGGGCGGGACTTCCCACCGCCTACACCGACCTCACCATGCCGCAGGAAACGCGCATGTACGTGCCCAAGCTGCAGGCGGTGAAGAACATCGTGGCGCGGCC
>JALOSH010000440.1 GCA_025458545.1 Hydrogenophaga sp. | reverse complement strand
TCCGAGAACAGGGCGGACCAGGCTTCGGATTTTTTGTCGAATTGGTTGGTGGACATGGTGTTGCCAGCGGCAGGGTGAGGCGGTCGGGGCGGAAGTTCCGCACAGCGGCTCGGGCGCAGGAGCCCGGTGAGATTCTGGCCAGCGGAGCCCGCGTCGGCCTATAGTGCGAGCCATGAAAGACTCCCGAATTTTATCCAGCTTCCAGGAGTTGCCCCACGCGCAGGGCGCGCTGCCGTTGTCGCAGATGCCCGAGCTCAAGCGCAACAAGGCCTACCTGTTCGACACCTGCCAGGTCGGCGTGGTGCTCCGGGCGGTGTTGTTTGTGCAGGCCATTGTGCTGGTGGTTTCGCTGTTCGAGACCAGTGGCTGGATGGCCTGGGTGAATGAGACCATGGTATTGACGGGCGCTGCCCAGCCGGCGGTGGTGGTCTGGCTGCTGGCGGTGTGCCTGCTCAAAAAGCCGCTCGACCGATTGCCGGACAACGCCCAGTGGGCCGCGGCGGTGGGGCTGGGCGCGCTGGCGGGCGTGTATGGATGCGCCATGTTGTGGTGGCTGGGCCTGCTGGAGCCCGCGCCCTGGCTGGCCAGCGCTGCGGCCGGCATGCTGGTGGCGGCTGTGCTGGTGGCGGCCCTGGTGTGGCGCGATCGCGCGCGCATGCCGGCCGGCACCACCGCGCGCCTGACCGAACTGCAGGCGCGTATTCGGCCGCACTTCCTGTTCAATTCGCTCAACAGTGCGATTGCCCTGGTGCGAGAAGAGCCGGCCAAGGCCGAGAGTCTGCTCGAAGACCTGAGCGAGCTGTTTCGCCACGCGCTGGCCGATTCCAAGGAGTCGCGTCCGCTGTGGCAAGAGCTGGAACTGGCCGAGCATTACCTGGCGATCGAGCAGGTGCGGTTCGGTGACCGGCTCAGGGTGGAGTGGAATCTGGACGATGCGGCGGCCAAGGCCAAGTTGCCGCCGCTGATCCTGCAGCCGCTGGTGGAAAATGCGGTCAAGCACGGCGTGGAGCCCAGCCCGACCGGTGCCACGGTGCGCATCACCACCCAGCGCCGTGGCGGCATGGTGGTGATCAAGGTGACCAACACCGTGCCGGCCGGCAGCGGCGCCAAGGGCAACGGTCTGGCGCTGGACAATGTGCGGCAGCGGCTGAGCCTGTTGCACGATGTGCAGGGCCGGTTTCAGAGCGCGCTGGTCAATGGCGTGTTCCAGGTTCGGCTGGAAATACCGTTATAAGGTCCTCTGACGAGGCAAATGCACGGGGGAGCATGGCATGGCACTGAAGGTACTGATCGTTGACGACGAGGCGCTGGCCCGCTCACGGCTGCGCACACTGCTGGGCGATTGCACCGAGCCGCCGGTCGAGATCGTGGGCGAGGCGGGCAACGCGGTGCAGGCCATGGAGCAGCTGCAGCGCACACCAGCCGATGTGGTGCTGCTCGACATCAACATGCCAGGCACCGACGGTGTGACCCTGGCGGCGCATCTGCGCGACCTGCAGCCCAAGCCGGCGGTGGTGTTCGTCACTGCCCACGCAGAACACGCCGTGGCGGCGTTCGAGCTGGAAGCGGTGGATTACCTGACCAAGCCGGTCCGTCTGGAGCGCCTGCAGCAGGCGCTGCTGAAGGCGCAGCGCCTGCTGGGCGCAGACAGCGAAGCCACCGGACCGGGCGAGAGCCTGATCATCCAGGAGCGCGGGCGCAGCGAACGGGTGGCGCTGGCGGATGTGATCTACCTCAAGGCCGAGTTGAAGTACATCACGGTGCGCACCTCCGAGAAGGAACACATTTACGACGGCGCCCTGAGCGACCTGGAGCAGAAGTACGCCCACCTGTTCGTGCGCGTGCACCGCAACGCCCTGGTGGCCCGCCGCCGGGTGCGGGCAGTGGAAAAGCACAACGACCCGGTGGAGGGCGAGGGCTGGACGGTGCGGCTGGATGGGGTGGACGAGCGGCTGGCTGTGTCGCGCCGTCAATTGGCCGCCGTTCGTGAAGCTTTGGTGAGCTGACGTTTCTTCTTCGGCGTGGCTCCGGTCTTCGGCGACCGGGGTGACCGGCTCCGCTCATGTCCCCCGGTTTGGGCTCCGCCCAAACCTCCTCCTTGACTTCGCTGCGCCGGTCACCCCGATCACCGAAGACCTCCTGGCGTACCAGTCGTGAGAACTCCAATCACGCTACCCGCTGCTGAGGTCTTGGCGTTCTGCAAAGCGAAGTAAAGGAGGAGACGGCCGCAGGCCGTCGGGGGACATGAGCGGCGCAGAGCGCCAAGGCCTCGGCAGCCCGCGAGGTCAAAAATCTGACGCGGCGCTGCCCCTGCCACTCATCCGCATCGAGCCGGAACGCGAGCTTCACCCGCTCAGGCAAAGGCTCGGTATGACCGAACCAGATGCCGTCCACCGGATCGCCCTGGTGCTTCATCTTCAGCGCGAGGTGTTTCTCTCCCACCAGCCGCTGCGAAACGATCTGCACCTCTTCGCAGAACACCGGCGGCGCAAAACCCTGGCCCCACACCTCGGCGTGCAGGGTGTCCACCAGGTCGGTGCGGCGGTATTGTTTGTCCAACGCACCGTCGGCCTCCATGCGGCGCTGCAGGGTGGCGGCGTCCAGCCACTCGTGCGCCACCTGCTGCAGCGCGGCCTCAAACACATCGAGCTGCTCTTCGTCG
>JALOSH010000057.1 GCA_025458545.1 Hydrogenophaga sp. | reverse complement strand
CAGCCGCATCATCAACGAGGTGCGTGGCATCAACCGCGTGACCTACGACGTGAGCTCCAAGCCGCCGGCCACCATCGAGTGGGAGTGATTTTCTGCAGCCCATCGTTTAATGAGGGCCACCAAGCATGAACGACGCCGATTTCATGGGGCTGGCGCTGCAAGAGGCGCAAGCCGCCGGTGCTGCGGGCGAGGTGCCGGTGGGCGCCGTTGTGGTGCGCCGTGGCCAGATCGTCGCGACCGGGCGCAACGCGCCACTGGCATCCCACGACCCGACCGCCCATGCCGAGGTTGTGGCCTTGCGGGCGGCCGCTCAGGCGCTGGGCAACTACCGGCTGGACGATTGCGAACTGTTTGTGACGCTGGAACCTTGTGCGATGTGCAGCGGTGCGATGCTGCATGCCCGCCTGAAGCGTGTGGTGTTTGGCGCAGCCGACCCCAAAACCGGTGCCGCCGGCTCCGTCATCAACCTGTTTGCTGAAGACCGCCTGAACCACCAGACGGCGGTGCAAGGTGGTGTGCTGGACGAAGCATGTGGTGCGCTGCTGAGCGACTTCTTCCGGGAGCGGCGCAACACGCAAAAACGCGACAGCCACCCCTTGCGCGAAGATGCCCTGCGCACGCCCGACGAGCGTTTTGCCGCCTTGCCCGGCTACCCTTGGGCGCCGCACTATCTGAGCGACCTGCCGACGCTGGGCGGACTGCGCATGCATTTCCTGGACGAAGGTCCGCGTGACGCGCCGCGCACCTGGCTATGCCTGCACGGCAACCCGGCCTGGAGCTACCTCTACCGCAAGATGATCCCGATTTTTCTGGCGGCGGGTGACCGGGTGGTCGCACCCGACCTGATCGGCTTCGGCAAAAGCGACAAACCCAAAAAGGACAGCTTTCACCAGTTTGGCTGGCACCGGCAGGTGCTGATGGAACTGATCGACCGCCTGGATCTGAACCGGCTGGTGTTGGTGGTGCAGGACTGGGGTGGTTTGCTGGGTTTGACTCTGCCCATGGCGGCCCCCGAGCGTTTCAGAGGGCTTCTGGTCATGAACACCACCCTGGCCACCGGCGATGTACCGCTCTCGCCCGGGTTCCTTGCCTGGCGCGAGATGTGCGCCCAGAACCCCGGGTATGACGTGGCCCGCCTGCTCTCGCGGGGCAACCCCCACATGAGCGCCGAAGAGTGCGCCGCCTACAACGCGCCGTTTCCGGACCGCGGCCACCGCGCCGCCTTGCGCGCCTTCCCGATGCTGGTTCCCGAGCAGCTTGATGACGAAGGTGCGCTCACCTCCCGCGAGGCACGCGATTTCTGGCGCCATCGCTGGGGCGGCCAAACCTTCATGGCGATTGGCCAACAAGACCCGGTGCTGGGCGAACCGGTGATGCGCGCGTTGCAGCGGAACATTCGGGGTTGCGGCGAACCGATGCAGCTTCCTGAAGCGGGTCATTTTGTTCAAGAGCACGGTGATCGCATTGCTCGAGAAGCCTGCGCATTTTTTGCGCGATGATCCGACGCAACGCCATCCGGTTTTCTCCATGAGCCACATCTACATCTACTCTCCCTCCAGCGCGGTGCGCGACAAAGCCGCCTTTCGACGCGGCGTGAAGCGTTTGCAACACTTGGGTCACGAAGTCGAGATCGACGAAGCAGCGCTCAGCAGCCACATGCGGTTCGCAGGCGACGACGCCACCCGTGTGGCGGCCATCACGCGAGCGGCGGCCAGTGGCGCCGACCTGGCGCTGATCTCACGCGGGGGTTACGGACTGACGCGCATCCTGCCGGAGCTGCCCTACAAAAAGATCGCCAAAGCGATCGCCAGCGGCACCCAATTCGCGGGCCTGAGCGATTTCACCGCCTTGCAGTGCGCGCTGCTGGCCAAGACCGGTGCGGTCACCTGGGCAGGCCCGGCTGTCGGCGAAGATTTCGGCACCCAAGAGACGCCCGACGACATCATGGAGGCTTGTTTCCAGGACCTCGCCTGCGGCCAGGGCGAGGGCTCGGGCTGGCAGTTGCCCAAGGCCGATCTGCTGCCCTTGTTGGCGCGCTCCAAGAGCGATTCGCCCGACTCAGCCATCCTGAACGTTCGCAACGCCACCCTGTGGGGCGGCAACCTCACGGTGTTGTGTTCGCTGGTGGGCACGCCCTGGCTGCCACGGGTCAAGGGTGGCATCCTGTTTCTGGAAGACGTGAACGAGCACCCTTACCGGATCGAGCGCCAGCTCACGCAGTTGTTGCACGCGGGCATTCTGGGCGAACAGAAGGCGGTGTTGCTGGGATCGTTCAACCGCTTCAAGACGGTGCCGCACGATCGGGGTTTCAAGCTGTCAACGGTCGTGGACTGGCTGCGCAGCAAAACCCGCACGCCTGTGCTCACCGGGCTGCCTTTTGGTCACGTGCCCACCAAGGTGATGCTGCCCGTGGGGCACAAGGTGGAACTGCTGGTGCAGGGCAGAGATGCGCTGGTGTTCTGGGGATGACAGGCACCGGTCCGGCACCTGGCGCCGGGCCGGCCGCTGGGCTCAGCGGCGCATGCGGCAGGAATCCATCAAGCTCTTGGGCAGCAAACCCTGGAAGACGGGAGACAGACCGATCACCGTGTCCACCGCTTTGGCTTCGCCGTGCAGGCTGCTGAGCACGCTGACCATTTCGGAACGGGCATACCAGAGAGCGTGAGCATCGTGCAGGTACATCAGGCGGTGTTTGAGGCGGGGGTTCTTTTCAGCACCGGCCTCGCCGAGGGCTGCCAGCATGGCCTGGCGCACAGGCTCCAGGGCTTCGGGCGAATCCTTTCGCACCTCACTGCCCAACAGGGCCGAGATGCTGTGGCGTATACCAGGCTTGATCCAGCGCATATTAATGACCTCAACGACGTTTTGACCAACGGGTCGAAGAATAGCGGCAGGGGTGCGGGGGCGCAATGCTGCTGGCGACAATAAAGTCAAAAAAACAACTGTCGAATCAAGTGTTTACCCGAGGTGTTTCAGGCAGTGCATGATCAACGTTAATACCTTTTGACGGCTTTTTGTACCTTGCCCGGAAGCTTGGGATGTCGGGAGTAAGTCCTAGGGACGATCAGAGGCTGTGCAGCTTGATGCATGAGCACCTTTTCCCGCGAACCTTGAACCCGGTGGCCCGTGTGTGCAAAACCACACAGCGTTGTTCTTGACCTGTGCCATGTGGTCGGTGTTGAAGTCGCGAACTGTGGTTGTGTTGTAATTTACCGGTAACTCTTTGTGAGCCCATGGCCGAACTGACGATTGCTTTTGTGGACTTGACCGGTAGCGTGTCCGTGTTTGAAACACTGGGCAACGACCGCGCCACGAGGGCCGTGACCAAACTGACCCAGTGGATCGGGTCTGTTGGCTTGGAAAACGGCGGCAAGGTGGTGAAGATGCTGGGCGACGGCGTGCTGCTGTCGTTCACCAACAACCGCAGCGCGGTGGAAACCATGACGCAGATCCAGCAGGAGCACTCACAGCGCGTCGCACAGTGGCCCAACCGCCTCAAGCTCATGATGCAGATCGGCATGGCCCGTGGGCAGGTGGTGCAGGTCGACGGCGACTGTTTTGGCGACGCCGTGAACGTGGCCTCTCGATTGAGCGATCTGGCTGGCCCGGAGCAGATCCTGGTGACCGACACCGTCATCCGCAAACTGGGCACCCGCAGCGGCGTGCGCAGCCGCAGCCTGGGACCCATGCGCATCAAAGGACGGGTGGAGCCCTGCGAGGTGTTTCGCATCGAGTGGCAGGCCGAGATGCTGTCAGAGTTCCTCACGCTGCCGGGCGATCTGCACGCTTTGCGCAAGAACTCCGAATCGGTGTTTGGTGGTATCGAGCTGGGTTGGCTGGATGCCAGTCTTTCGTTCAACCTGACCGACCTGCCTTTGAAGATCGGTCGTGTGCCCGAGGCCGACTTCGTGGTGAACGATCCGCGCGTCTCCCGCATGCACGCCAGCATCGACATCCGTTCGGGCAACTACGTGATCGAAGACACCAGCAGCTATGGCACCTGGGTGCGATTTGCGGGGGTGGACAACGTGATTTCGCTGCGGCGGCAAGAGTGTCTGCTTCACAGCGACGGCGAAATCGCCATGGGTGCTCCGTTCACCGACTTCAGCACCCCCACCGTGAGCTTCCGGCTGGTGGACGGCAGCATGGTGCTCGGCCATGGGCCCCTGAGCACCACCTGAAGAAGAGGCAGGCGCTGCCACACGAACCGGTCGGGCGCGGCTGTGCAGCGAACGCGCCCTTTACTTGAGGTTGCCGGACAGAAACTGGGCCAGACGCTCGCTTTTCGGGCTGGTCAGCACGTCTTTGGGCACGCCTTGTTCCTCGATGCAGCCCTGGTGCAGGAACAGCAGGTGGTTTGACACCTCGCGAGCGAAACCCATTTCATGCGTCACCACCACCATGGTGCGGCCTTCTTCCGCCAGGGTGCGCATGACGCGCAGCACCTCGGTCACCAGTTCGGGGTCCAGCGCGCTGGTTGGTTCGTCAAACAGCATCACCTCGGGCTCCATGGCCAGCGCGCGTGCAATCGCCACACGCTGCTGCTGACCACCCGACATGTGGGCGGGGTACTTGCCTTCCACGTTGCGCAGCCCGACCTTGTCCAGGTATTTGCGTCCGGTTTCGATCGCCTCGTCCTTGCTTTTTCCGAGAACGTGCATCGGGGCTTCGATGATGTTTTCCAGCACCGTCAGGTGCGACCACAGGTTGAAGTGCTGGAACACCATCGCCAACTTGGCGCGGGCGCGCTGGAGCTGCTTGTCGTCGGCGGCCTTGAGCATGCCGTCCTTGGCCGTGACCAGTTTCAGCTCTTCGCCAGCCACCACGATGCGTCCCTTCTGTGGTCGCTCCAGCAGGTTCATGCAGCGCAGAAAGGTGGATTTTCCCGACCCTGAAGAGCCGATGATGCTGATCACATCCCCGGCCTGGGCGGTGAGCGAGATGCCTTTGAGCACCTCGTGCGTGCCGTAGCTCTTGCGGATGTCGATGGCTTCAAGTTTGGTGGTCATGGATGCCTTCAGGGGCTGAGCAGGTTGCCCGAACGGATGGGTGTGGTGCCCGCTACGCGGCAGATTTCCATGCCGGTGGTGGCCCAGCGCAGGTTGTGACGTGCGTAGATGACACCATCGGTGCGGGTGGAAACGGGCGTGCGGCGCCGGTTGAGCGGATCGACGATGTGCGCCAGCACCTCACCCGCCTGCACCGTGTCGCCGACCTGTCGCTGGAAAACGATCAGGCCCGCATGGGGCGCATGCAGGTCGTCCGTGCCGCTGAGCGGCGTGGGCTCGCACAAAGCGGGCGGCAGGGCAGGGGCTGGCCTGGCGATCGCGCCGCGCTCACACAGGTAACTGAAGATGGCCTGGGCGTCGCGTTCGGCCGACCTGTCGGACACATCGGTCTGGCCGCGCAGCTCGACCGTGGTGCTGGCGCAGGCCAGCGGAATGGGAGTGTGGTCCTTGAAATGTTCCTGCAACCGCCACCAAGGTCCGGAGAGGGCTTCATCAAAGGAAATCAGCGGGCCAGAGCCGCGCGCCCACAGCACCGCGCGCGCTCCCAGGTAGCGGGCCAGGGGCAGGATCTGGTCGATCACCGGCTCCTCGACATACAGGTGGAGGACGGCTTCAAAGTCGCAATGCAGGTCGAGCACCAGGTCGGCGTCGTGCGCCAGGGTCATCAGCACCTGGCGCTGGCTTTGCAACTCGGTGGACGGGGTTTGTGCTTCCAGCGTCTGGCGCATCGCCGCGCGGATCAGGCGCTTGTTGGTGTCAGCATCTGGCCCGAGCTGAGGGGCCACCACCTCTTTGACCAGGTTGAAAAAGTCCGGGTAGTGGCGGTTGAAGTTCTCCATGCTGCCCAGCTCGAACCGGCCGATCTGGTGGTGCATCACCGTCTGCGACAGACCGATCGGGTTGGCCATGGGCACCAGCACCACCTCGCCTCGCAGGTGACCGTCGGCTTCAGCGGCTTCGAGCAGGCCCAGGAGGTGGTCCGCCACCAGCACGCCGGGCAGTTCATCGGCATGCAGGCCGGCCTGGATGTAGACCTTCAGGCCCGAACCTGGCGTGCCGAAATGCCAGCTCACCAGCTGACGCTGGGTACCCAGAGACGGCGAGAGGAGAGGGTGGATTTGCTGATGCATTGGGAGCGTAGGGCGTGCCCAGCATGCGCCGGGTCGCCATCGGTTCAATGGGCTTGTGGACGCAGGTAGGCTAGGAAGCGGCGTTCGAGCAGGCGAAAAACGTACACCAGGGCAAAGGTGAGGATGAAGTACAGCACCGCCACCACGATGAAAGGCTGGAACGCGAGGTAGTAGGTCTTGTAGATGGAATAGGCGGCGTTGGTGAGGTCGTACAGCGCCGGCACCACGCTCGCCAGCGAGGTCGCGTGCAGCATCATCACCACCTCGTTGGAATACCCGGGCAGCGTGCGGCGCAATGCACTGGGCAGCACCAGGCGGAACATCATGTTCCAACGGCCGTAACCCGCCGCTTGAGCGGCTTCGATCTCACCGGTCGGGGTTTCCTTGATGGCTCCAGCCAGCATCTCCACCGTGTAGGCGCAGGTGTTGAGGGTGAAAGCGAACACCGCACAGAAGAACGGGTCCTTGAACCAGGTGAACGGCCAGTGCGTGTCCCACAGCGCCTGCACCCATTCCAGCTGGGCGATGCCGTAGTAGATGAAGTACACCTGAATCAACAGGGGCGTGCCGCGCACCACATAGGTGAACAGCCAGACCGGCCACCACAGCCACTTGCTGCTGGAGACACGCATGAGGGTCAGGGGCAGGGTGAGCAGGGCGCCGGCCACCAGGCTGATCACCAGCAACTCCAGCGTGGCGATGAGCCCGGTTCCGTACAGCGCCAGGTTTTGCGGCTGGAAGATGATGGCGAACTTGTCCATCAAAAATCTCCCCGCTTCACGCCCGCCGAATAGCGCTTCTCGGCCTTGCGCAGCAAATACAGGCTGACGCTGGAGATCATCAAGTACAGAAAACCGGCAAACGCCATAAAGATGATGGCCGCACCAGGAATGTCGCCGCGCGCTGCGGCTCCGGCTTGTTTGGCCAGGTTGGTGATGTCCGCCAGACCGATCACCGACACCAGGGCGGTGGCTTTGAGCAGCACCAGCCAGTTGTTGGTGAAGCTGGGCAGGGCGAAGCGCACCATCTGCGGCAGCACCATGCGGCGGAAGGTGTACAGGCGGCTCATGCCGAACGCCCAGCCCGCCTCAGACTGGCCCTTGGGCACGCTCATGATGGCGCCCCGGAAGGTTTCGGTCATGTAGGCGCCGTACACAAAGCCGATGGTCAGCACGCCGGCAACAAACGGGTTGATCTGCGGCCCGCGCTGAAAGCCCAGGGCCTCTGCAATGTCGTTGACCAGGATCTGCCCGCCGAAATACAGCAACAGCATCCAGACCAGATCGGGAACGCCCCGGATCACGGTGGAATAGATGTCACCGATCCAGTTCAGCGCCTTGTAGGGCGAAAGCTTTGCGGCCGCGCCCGCCAGCCCGAGGGTGGCGGCCACCACCAACGCGCCCAGCGCCACGCCGAGCGTGACAACCAGTCCCTGAAGAATGTTGAGGAGGTAGGTTGTCATCGGAGCGTGGCCGCCGGGGATTCGGAATCAAGAACCCCAGATGTCCACGCCTGGGACGTGCTTCTCGGACAGTTCCTTCCACTTGCCGTTGTCGCGGATGGCCTTGATGCCGGCGTCCAGCGCATCGCGCAGGGCGGTGTCTTCTTTGCGGACGGCGATGCCAGCGCCCGAGCCGAAATACTTGGCGTCGAACTCGACCGGGATGCGGCCACCGGCACAGGCGTAATCCTTGCCGTCAGGCGTCGACAGGAAGCCACCGTTGACCTCGACCACATCGGCCACGGTGCCGTCCAGGCGACCGGACTTGATGTCCAGGTAGACCTGATCCTGGGCGTCGTAAGCCACGATGGTGGCGCCGGCGGCCTTCAGTTCGCCCATGGCGTACTTTTCCTGCGTGGAGGCCTTCAACACACCCAGCTTCTTGCCCTTGAACCCAGCAGCATCCGCGCCCAGATTCAGTGCGCTCTTCACGACCACGCAAGAAGGCGTGTTGTAGTACTTGCCCGTGAAATCCACCGCCTGCTTACGCTCTTCGGTGATCGACATCGACGAGATGATGGCGTCGTACTTCTTGGCCTGCAGCCCGGGGATCATGCCGTCCCAAGCCTGTTCCACGAACACACATTTGCTTTTCAGCTCGTCGCACAAAGCCTTGGCCACATCGACATCAAAACCGGCCAGTTCGCCCGAATCGGTCTTGTAGGTGAATGGCTTGTAGGTGGCGTCAACGGCCACACGCAGCTCGGGCCACGGGCTGGGTGGCGCGGCGGGGGCTTCAGCTGGCGCCGCTGCCGCTGGAGCGGGGGCTGCCGGTGCCGGAGGCTCGGACTTGCCACAGGCGACCAGTGTGGCGGCTGCGATCAAACTCAGTGGTAAAAATGCGGATCTCATGGTGTTTCCTTTGGTTCTGATGAAGATGGGCTCGGCCGGATTGGACTCCTGCCGTGGCTCAAGATTGTAGGTCTGGTGCGTCCAATTCAGCGATGCACCTTGCTGGTGTTTGCCCGGGGAGGTGGATGTGGGTGTTCTGACGCAGCAATATTTGGACCTCCCACCGAACTGATCACTTTACATAATATACATCGTAGAATATAAAGACGACATCCACCGAAGGCAGCACAAAGAAAAAAGCCCCGAGCCGTGCGGTCGGGGCTTCATGCGTTGCTCGCAACGATCAATCTTCCACGAACGCCTCTTCGCGTTTCTTCTTCACCGAAGGCAGCAGCACGATCACCAGCAGCGCCGTGGCCACCAGCAACAAGCTGGCAGAAATCGGACGTGTCACAAAGACGGACCAATCGCCCCGCGAGATGAGCAAGGCACGGCGGAGGTACTCTTCCATCATGGGGCCCAGGATCAGGCCCAGCAACAGCGGCGCAGGCTCACAACCGAGCTTGATGAAGGCGTATCCAATCAGGCCGAACAGCGCGACCATCCAGATATCGAAGTTGTTGTTGTTGGCCGAGTAGACGCCGACCGCACAGAACAACACAATGGCCGGAAACAACCACTTGTAGGGTACCGTGAGGAGCTTGATCCAGATGCCGATCAGTGGCAGGTTCAAAATCACCAGCATGGCGTTGCCGATCCACATCGATGCGATCAAGCCCCAGAACAGCTCGGGGTTGCTGGTCATGACCTGCGGACCGGGCTGGATGTTGTGGATGGTCATGGCACCCACCATCAGCGCCATCACCGCGTTGGG
>JALOSH010000439.1 GCA_025458545.1 Hydrogenophaga sp. | reverse complement strand
CGTCTGCCCGCGCACCAGGCGGCCGGTTGCCGCGGCCTGCGGACCGAGCAACGTGTGCAGGGCTTCATCGAGGTTGCCCAGCGTGGCCGACATGCCCCAGACCATCAGGCCCGGGTTCCAGCGCCGCAGCCGCGCGATGGCCAACTGCGTCTGCACGCCCCGCTTGTTGCCCATCAGCTCGTGCCACTCGTCGATCAGCAGGCTCAGGCTTTCGGGTGTGGTCACCAGCACCGTGGGCAGGCGCTGCGTTTGCTTGGCGCGTTCGCTGCTCGATGTGTCGCCACTGCGCGCGCCCGCCGTCCAGGCGGGGGCCAAGTCGGGCAGCGGTTCTTTCAACGCCCGCAGCGAGTCGGCCGCCAGCGCGCGCATGGGCGTGAGCCAGACGACGGTGAGCGGCGGCGTGCGCTTCGCTTCGGCATCGGCCAGCGCCTGCAGCGCGCCGAGCCACACCGCGTAGGTCTTGCCCGCCCCGGTGGTGGCGTGCAGCAGGCCGCTTTCGCCGCGGGCCATGGCGTCCCACACATCCTGCTGAAAAGGGAACGGCGACCAGCCGCGCGCGGCCAGCCAGGCGGCGGCGTCCGGTTGGGTTGACCTGCTCATGCGGTGACCATTCGGCGCTGTCGCGCCCGGCTGAGCGACCGCGACAGGGCGGAGGCGTTGCCGTAGCCCGCGATACGCGCCGCTTCTTTGAGGCCCTTGCCCCGCTCGACCGCGCGCTGCGCCAGGGCCAGTCGCAGGGCCGAGAGGTACTTGCCCGGGGTCTGCCGCATCACCCGGCGGAAGGTGGCGGCGAACGCGGTGCGCGACAGGCCGGCCTCCTGAGCCAGGCGCTCCAGCGACCAGTCGGCCTCGGGGTGCTGGTGCATGGCCACCAGGGCTTTGGCGATGCGCGGATCGGCCAGGCCGTTGAACAGCCCGGTGCCGCCGGGGCTGGGGTGCGCCACCAGGTGGCGCAGCAGGCCGATGAACAGGATGTCACCGACCCGCTTGAGCAACGCGGGCTGGCCGCAGCGGGGTGCGCCCAGCTCCAGCTCGATCATGCTGATGGCCAGGCGCAGCGCGGGTTCGTCGTCCACCAGCGACAGCACGCGCGGTTCGGCGAATTCCTGCAGAAACAGCGGGGCGACCGGGCCGGTGAGTTCGGTGCGGGCGCAGATCAGGCGGGCCGCTGGCGGGCTGGCCAGGTGTTCCAGGTGGTGGGGTGCGCGCGCCTGCAGTGCCACCAGGGCGGGGGCCTGTACGTCGGTGACGGTGCCCGCCCGGTGCAGGCGCAGTGCGCCCGCGCTCAACAGGTAGACGACCAGGCCGTGATCGGGCGCTGCGTCTTGGTCCGTGGCGGCAGGGTCGGTGGTCAGCGTGACCACTGGCGCCAGGCCGTCCACGAGGGCGGAGAGTCGGTCCAGTCGCGTTGCGCTCATGTGTACGAAATGCAATCAATCAAGGACTTATGGTTGCTTTTAGTTCAGCATACTGTCCGCATCCCGTCAAGGCATCGTGCCGCGAACGGGCCATTCAACGGAGCGCTCCATGACAACCACCGCCTTGACCCCCCGCCTGCCCGTGCCCGCGCTGAACCTGCCGCTGACCAGCGGCGAGCGCTTTGTGTTGGGCGCACAGCCCGCCGAACAGTTTGACCTGCTGGTGTTTTACCGGGGCCTGCATTGCCCGATCTGCGCCAAGTACCTGATGGAGCTGGAGCGGCTGGCGCCTGAGTTCGAGAAACGCGGCGTCGGCGTGCTGGCGGTGAGCAGCGACACCGCCGAACGCGCCCAGGCCATGGCCGAGAAGATCAAGGCCAGCGGCGTGCGCGTGGCCCACAGCCTGAGTCTGCAGACTGCGCGGCAATGGGGCCTGTCCATCAGCGCCTCGCGCGGCAAAACCTCCATCGGCATCGAAGAGCCCGCGTTGTTCAGCGAACCGGGCGTGTTTCTGGTCAAGCCCGACGGCACGCTGTTCTACGGCTCCACCCAGACCATGCCGTTCGCGCGCCCCGCCTTCCAGGACCTGCTGGGCGCCATCGACTTTGCCGTGGCCAACGACTATCCGGCGCGGGGCGAGTACACCGGCGCTGTGTGAGCGTTCCTACACGGGGAGATCTTCCAGTGCGCGCCGTTCGGTGATCCACACCGGATCGAAGCTGAGCTTGCGCATCAAAGGCGAGTCGGGCTCGATGACGCGCCAGACCGGCGCGATGCTGCCGATGTCGTCACCCGACTGGAAGCGCTCGAAAGCGTGTTCTGCGACGATCTTCAAAAAGATCGAAGTCGATACCGGACAGGCCGCGTCGGCGCCGTGCCGCGCTGCCAGTTCGCGGCGCAGTTGCTGGATCGGCAGGCTCCGCCCGGCTGGCAGGGTGCGCACAAATTCGTCGACTTCCTGCGGACTGGAAATGAGCAGGCGGGCGCCCTGCGGCACGCCGGCAAACGCCTTGTCCAGCACGACGGTGTGGGGCGGTTTGGCGCACATCTTTTGTGTCCAGGTTTTGGGTTGGCGGGGCATGGTGTTCTCCAGTGACCGAAAGTGTCAGGAGTTTTCCACGCGGTGGTCACGGGGCAAAGAATCTCAGGGAAAACCCTGATTGGTCCCCGCGGTGCCGCTTGCGGGCAGCAGTGCCGC
>JALOSH010000438.1 GCA_025458545.1 Hydrogenophaga sp. | reverse complement strand
GTCGCCGGTCTCTCGGCCCTGACCCAGACCCCGGCCAACGCCCAGGCGGGCTACAGGGCGCTGGTCTGCGTCTTTCTGTACGGCGGCAACGATGGCTGCAACACAGTGGTGCCCACCGACACCACCCGCTACAACCAGTACGCCGCCGTGCGCGGTCCACTGGCCTTGCCACGCAGCAGCCTGGTGCCCCTGACGGGCACCGACCACGGCCTGCACCCGGCGCTGTCGCGGCTGGCGTCGGTCTGGGCCGACGGTGGCCTCGCGCCGGTGTTCAACGTCGGCCCCTTGTTCGCACCGCTCACCAAGGCCGAATTCCGCAGCCTGTCCGCGACCGATGCCCGCATGCCGCAGAGCCTGTTTTCCCATTCCGACCAGCAGGTGCTGTGGGAATCCGCCAGCACCCGCGTGGTGGAGCGCACCGGCTGGGGCGGGCGCGCCGCCGTCACCCTGGGCACCACCAACCCGGTGATATCGGTCGGCGGCAATGGACGCTTTGGCCTGTCGGAGCTGCAGACGCCGCTGGTGCTGCCCGAACCCGGCGGCACGTTCGGGCTCAACGGGCTGCAGAACCCGACCTGGGCGCCCGAGATCGAGCGCCAGCGCGCGCTGCAGGCGCTGTACGCGGGCAGCGACGGCAACGCCATGCTCAACGCCTACATGGGGCAGCAGCGCGATGCCCTGGCGATGTCGGCCCGGCTCGGGGCGCTGGTCGCACAAACCCCGGGCGCGCAGGCCGGTTCGGCGCTGGACGCCGCCTTCGCCCCCATCACCACCAACGGCCGCATCAACACCCCGATTGGTCGGCAGCTGTACCAGGTGGCCAAGCTGGTGCAGGGGCGTGTGACGGTGCAGGGCAGCCGCCAGATCTTTTTTGCTCAGCAAGGGGGTTACGACACCCACAGCGGCCAGATCGCGGCCACCAGCCTGGAAGGCGACCATTTCCGCCTGCTGCAGGCGCTGGGCGACGCCATGGCCTGTTTCTACAACGCGATGCAGGCCATCGGCATGGGCGACAGCGTGACCCTGTTCACCCAAAGCGATTTCGGCCGCACCTTCAGGCCCAACAACAGCAGCGGAACCGACCACGCCTGGGGCAACCACCAGCTGGTCATGGGGGGCGCGGTCAACGGCGGCACCACCTACGGCACGCCGCCGGAGCTGGTGATCGGCGGTCCGGACGATGTGGGGCAAGACGCCTGGGAACTCCAGGGACGCTGGATACCCACGCTCAGCGTGGACCAGTACGCGGCCACCCTGCTGGGCTGGATGGGCGCGAACGACAGCCAGCTCGACGCGGTGCTGCCCAACCTGCGCAACTTCGGCAGCGCGCGCCGCCTCGGGTTCCTGGCCTGACGCGACGGGACGGGCCAGGTCTGGAGCGCGCCGGTCAGAGCGCTCCCCGTGTCATCGCCGGAAGCGGCCCGAGGCGTCGATGATGGAGAGGTCGACAAATTCCAGACCGGTGTGGTCGTTGGGTCCGAAGCTCAGTTCCAGTCCACCCAGGTCCAGCTTTCTCAGGCCTTCCAGCGCGTCGCGCAGTTGGGCGCGCGTCGGGTTGGCGCCTGCTCTTTGCAAGCCAATCACCAGCACCTTGGCGGCCGCAAAACCTTCGAGCATGGCGGGGCTCAGGCCCTCCAGGCCCTTGGCCCTGGCGAGGTCGGCGGCTTCCTTCACCAGCGGCGCGGCCAGCGAGCGCTCGTTGGGAAACACCTGGGTGACGATGGTGCCGGTGGCGTTGGTACCCAGCGACTTGATGAACCCGGCCGAGGCGTTGTTGGAGTTGGTGATGATCTGCGCCCGCGAACCCGCCTGGCGGATCGCCGCGATGCCGTCTGCCACCGCTCCCCCCGAGCCGATGAACAACACGGCTTGCGCGCCCGAGCTGGCCACCAGCGGTGCGATGCGGCCAAAGTCGGGCTTGGCCCGCTCGAACTTTTCAATGAACAGGGGCTTCTTGTTCACCGCCGCAAAGCCCTTCTCGGCGCCTTTCAGCAGATCGGCGCCGAAGCTGTCGTCCACATGCACCACGCCAATGCGGTCCATGCCGATCAGGCTGAGGTGCTGCACCGCACGCTCCGTCTCGCGCTCGTAGGTCGCGCGCACATTGAACAGCCAAGGGTGCACCGGCTGGTGCAAGACCATGGCGCCGGTCGACGGGCCCACCAGCGGCACTTTGAACTCGTTGAGCAGCGGCATGATCTGCTGTTGCGTGATCAGGGTGCGCGCGTTCTCGGCCGCCAGCTTCGGGTCGAACTTGTCGTCCAGCGACACCAGTTCGATCTTCTGTCCGTTGACGCCACCCCGGGCGTTGATCGCGTCGAAGTACAGCTTGGCGCCATCGGTGGTTTCCTGGACGCCGGCGGCCACCGGGCCACTGAATCCTGCCGTCTGTCCGATGCGCAGCTGCGCCCAGGCCGGGGTCGACAACGCGAGGCCGGTGCAAAGCACAGCGCCGAGCAAGGTTTGAAGGGTGTTTTTCATGGGGCTTTCTCCAACGGGTGGCGAAGTCTAGGCAGGACATTTTCGGGTGTCATTGTGGAAATGACGTAGCTCCGCGCTGGTCTTTCACGCTGGCTCCTAGAATGTTTGGCCTCCCTATCGGAAACCCTGACATGTCTGATGCGCACCCGCTCCTGAATCCCGCCGATCTGCCCGCGTCAGCCGACACCCCCACACCTACCGCCAGCAACGGGTTGATCCGCATCCGCGGCGCGCGCCAGCACAACCTGAAGAACATTGACCTGGACATTCGCACCGGCGAATTGACCGTGATCACCGGGCCGAGCGGGTCGGGCAAATCCAGCCTGGTGTTCGACACGCTGTTCGCCGAAGGCCAGCGCCGTTATGTGGAGACCTTCAGCGCCTACGCGCGCCAGTTCCTGGACCGCATGGACAAGCCGGCGGTGGACCGGGTGGAAGGCGTGCCGCCCGCCATCGCCATCGACCAGACCAACCCGGTGCGCAGCTCGCGTTCCACCGTGGGCACCATGACCGAGCTGAACGACCACTTGAAGCTCTTGTTTGCGCGCGGGGCCGATCTTTACGACCGCGAGACCGCGCTGCCGGTGCGGCACGATTCGCCGGAGTCGATCTATGCCGAGTTGCAGAAGCGTTGTGCAGAACTGAACGACCCTCGGCTCGTGGTGACCTTCCCGGTAGAACTGCCGGCCAGCACCACGCCCGAAGAGATCGAGCGATGGCTCTCGGCCAGCGGCTACACGCGCGTGCAGGCCGAGCGCACCGTGCAGCGCGCCGCCGCATCGCCCGATGCAAACCCCGCGAAAACCACCAAGGCCAAGGCTGCCAAAGGTCCCGCTGCCAGCGAGTCGGTCAAAGTGCTCGACGTGGTGGCCGACCGTTTCCGCATCGGCACCGCCGAGCATGCCCGCGTGATGGAAGCCATCGAAGCCGGCCTCAAGCGGGGCAGCGGCAAGCTGATGGTTTATGTGCTCGGTGAAGAAGGAACCGAACCGATCATTTGGCGTTTTTCAACGGGCCTGCATTGCCCCGAGAGCGACATTCGCTACAGCGAACCCACGCCGTCGATGTTCTCGTTCAACTCCGCCGTCGGGGCCACCCCGGCCTGGAAAGAAGCCCAAGACGACCTGATGCGCCACGCCGAAGCCGCCGGTATCCCGCGCGACACGCCCTGGAACAAGCTCACGCCCGAGCAGCAGCACTGGGTCAAAACCGGCTCGCCGAACTGGAACGGCAAATGGAACCAGCACTGGTTTGGTGTGGACCGTTTCTTCGAGTATCTGGAGAGCAAGGCCTACAAGATGCACATCCGGGTGCTCTTGTCCAAGTACCGCAGCTACACCGAATGCCCAAGCTGCGGCGGCGCCCGCCTGAAGACCGACAGCCTGCTGTGGCGCATCGGCACGAAAGAGCAGGCCGATGCGGTGCTGCCGCCGGACAGGCGTTACGCACCCAAAGGCGTGCAATGGTCGCGCGCGCAGCTGGAAGTGCTGCCCGGCCTCTGTCTGCACGACCTGATGCTGTTGCCGCTGGACAAGCTGCGGGTGTTCTTTGCGTCGCTCGACAAGACCCTGGTGCCGGCGGGTTCGGACCTCGCGGGCGCCGGTCAGGCGCAGGCGCTGCGTTTGCTGTTTGAGGAAATCAACACCCGGCTGCGGTACCTGTGCGAGGTGGGCATTGGCTACCTCACGCTGGACCGCCAGAGCCGCACACTGAGCGGTGGCGAGGTGCAGCGCATCAACCTCACCACCGCGCTCGGCACCTCGCTGGTCAACACGCTGTTCGTGCTCGACGAACCGAGCATCGGCCTGCACCCGCGCGACATGGCGCGCATCAACGAGGCCATGCTGCGTCTGCGCGATGCGGGCAACACCCTGGTGGTGGTGGAGCACGACCCGGCGGTGATGCTCGCCGCGGACCGCCTGATCGACATGGGCCCTGGACCGGGCGAACGCGGCGGGCAGATCGTGTTCGACGGCACGCCGGAACAGATTCGCAGCGCCGACACCCTGACCGGCGCCTACCTCGGCGCGCGCAAGACGGTGGGCATGGGCTTCAAGCGCATGGTGACCGACAGCACGCCGCGCCTGATCCTGGAAGGCGCGCGCGAACACAACCTGCAGGACGTGAGCGTCGAGTTCCCGCTGCAGCGGCTGGTGGTGGTCACCGGCGTCTCGGGTTCGGGCAAGTCCAGTTTGATCCAGGACGTGCTCGCGCCCGCGCTGCTGCGCCACTTCGGCAAAGCGACCGATTCGCCCGGCGCACACGACCGCCTGCTCGGTGCCGACTTTCTGAGCGAAGTGGTGTTCGTGGACCAGTCGCCCATCGGCAAGACCGCGCGCTCCAACCCGGTGAGCTATGTCGGCGCCTGGGACGCGATCCGCGCCCTGTTTGCCGACGCGCCGCTGGCGCGCCAGCGCAGCTACACCGCGAGCAAATTCAGCTTCAACAGCGGCGACGGCCGCTGCCCCACCTGCGGCGGCTCGGGCTTCGAGCATGTGGAAATGCAGTTCCTGAGCGACGTGTACCTGCGCTGCCCCGACTGCGACGGCAAGCGTTACCGGCCGGAAATTCTGGAGGTGAAGATCGAGCGCGGTGGACGCCTGCTCAACGTGGCCGATGTGCTGGACCTGACGGTCAGCGAAGCGGCCGAGCTGTTCAAGGCCGACCGAGAGGTCATCCGTGCGCTGCAGCCCATCGTGGACGTGGGGCTGGAGTACGTGAAGCTCGGTCAGCCCGTGCCCACGCTCTCGGGTGGCGAAGCGCAGCGCCTCAAGCTCGCGGGTTTCCTGGCCGAGGCGGCCAAGAACAGCGCCGCCAGCCGCCAGGCGCTGGCCAAGAAAGGCACGCTGTTCCTGTTCGACGAGCCCACCACCGGTTTGCACTTCGACGACATCGCCAAGCTCATGCGCTCGCTGCGCAAGCTGCTGGAGGCCGGGCATTCGCTGATCGTGATCGAACACAACCTGGACGTGATCCGCGCCGCCGACTGGCTGATCGACCTCGGCCCCGAGGGCGGCAGTGCCGGTGGGCTGGTCGTGGCCGAGGGCTCGCCCGAAGAGGTGCGAGCGCACCCGACCAGCCACACCGCCCAGGCGCTGCGCGATTACGCGGCCTCCATGGGCGAGGTGCACGCGGTGCGAGAAGGCCGAGCCGGTGACTACCTGAAACAGCCGCAGCGCCAGCAAGCTTCTGCCGCGCGCGCCGCAGGACACAGCAACGCGATCCGCATCGTCAACGCCAAAGAGCACAACCTCAAGCAATTGAGCGTGGACATTCCGCGCGGGCAGTTCAATGTGATCTCGGGCGTGAGCGGTTCCGGCAAGTCCACGCTGGCGTTTGACATTTTGTTCAACGAAGGCCAGCGCCGTTACCTCGAATCGCGTGGACGCGGTCTACGGCATCCCGCCCACGGTGGCCATCGAGCAGCGGCTCAGCCGCGGTGGCCGCAAGAGCACGGTGGGCACCACCACCGAGGTCTGGCACTTCCTGCGCCTGCTCTACGTGAAGCTGGGCACGCAGCACTGCGTGCACGACGGTGCGGCGGTGAAGCCACAGAGCCCCGAGAGCATCGCGGCCGCCATCCTTACGCGCTACGCCGGACAACACATCGGCCTGCTAGCGCCGCTGGTGGTGAACCGCAAGGGCGTCTACACCGAACTGGCCGACTGGGCGCGCCCGCGCGGCCACACCCACCTGCGGGTGGACGGCGAGTTTCTGCCCACCACCGGCTTCCCGCGCATCGACCGCTTCAAGGAACACACCATCGAACTGCCGGTGGCCGATGGCGTGGTGAACGCCGCCGACGAGGCCTGGCTGCGTACCCAGCTGGCCAAGGCGCTGGAGATCGGCAAGGGGCAGGTGCATGTGCTGCACCACATGCAAGGGCTCGCCGAGGCCATGGCCCAAGGCATCACCACCGTGGGATTGGGCCAGCTCGAAGTGTTCTCCACCCAGCGCGCCTGCCCGGTTTGCGCCACCAGCTACCCCGAACTCGACCCGCGCCTGTTCTCGTACAACAGCAAACATGGCTGGTGCCCGGACTGCGTGGGCACCGGCCTGGCGCTCTCGCGCGAGCAGCGCAAGGCGCTGGACGATTCGGTGCGCGACGACGACCAGAAGGGCCGCGAACAAAGCTTTGCCGAACCCGAGGTGGAAGACCTGGCCGACCAGCCCTGCCCCAGCTGCGAAGGCACGCGCCTGAACGCGCAGGCGCGGGCGGTGAAGTTCGGTGGTGTGGGCATCACCGACGTGGCACGTCTGTCGGTCAACGAAGTCCGCGCCTGGGTGCAGGGCTTGCTGAAGGAGGCCGCGCTGACGAGTCGAGAAGCCGACATCGCGCGCGACCTGCTGCCCGAGATCGAAAGCCGCCTGGCCTTCCTCGAAGAAGTCGGCCTGAACTACCTCACGCTCGACCGTGGCGCGCCCACGCTGAGCGGTGGCGAGGCGCAGCGCATCCGCCTGGCGGCGCAGCTCGGCAGCAATCTACAAGGGGTGTGTTACGTGCTCGACGAGCCCACCATCGGCCTGCACGCACGCGACAACGCCATCCTGCTCAACGCGCTGCACAAGCTCGGAGAGATGGGCAACACCCTGGTGGTGGTGGAGCACGACGAAGACACCATCCGCCGCGCCGACCACATCATCGACATCGGCCCCAGCGCCGGCAAACGCGGCGGTCGTGTGGTGGCGCAGGGCACGGTGGACGATCTGTCGGCGAATCCGGAATCGGTGACCGGGCGCTACCTGCTGCACGCGATGAAGCACCCGCTGCAGGCGCGCCGCGCCGTGCTGTCCCCGCTCGCCGCGCCTGAAGCGGTGGCAGCAGAAACGGGGGCGGCGGGCAGGGGGTCAGATCCCGATTCAGGACAGAAGCCTCCACGGAGCGCCAAGCGCAGAACAAAATCGGGCTCCGACCCCGTGAACGCTGACCCCATTTCTGCGGTTTCATCGCCAGCACAGCTCGACAACCACTGGATTGAAGTCCGCGGCGCCCGCCTGCACAACCTCGACAACCTCGACGTCGCCGTGCCGCTGCAACGCCTAGTCGTCATCACCGGCGTGAGCGGTTCCGGAAAATCCACCTTCGCGCGCGACGTGCTGCTCACCAACGCGGCCGCTGCCGTGAGCCAGCGCAGCACCTTCGCCGGTCGCACCGCGTGGGACGAAAAAGGCGAGCGCCCCGCCTGGACCGGCTGCGACAAGGTGCTGGGCACCGAGCCGGTGGACCGCGTGCTCGAAGTGGACCAGACGCCGATCGGTAAAACCCCGCGCAGCTGCCCGGCCACCTACATCGGCTTCTGGGACACGGTGCGCAAGCTGTTCGCCGACACGCT
>JALOSH010000437.1 GCA_025458545.1 Hydrogenophaga sp. | reverse complement strand
TCCAGCACAACCTTGTCGGTCTCGATGTCGATCAGGATTTCGTCGGCGGTGACGGCGTCACCGACTTTTTTCTTCCACTGCAGCAGGGTGGCCTCGGCCACCGACTCGGACAGCTGCGGAACTTTGACTTCTACGATTGCCATGTGTCTTCTACCTTGATGTGTTCGATGCGCGTCGGCCGGGCCTGCAGCCCCGTCAGGGCCAGGAAGGGCCGGCGCTGTTCCGGGTTACTTGGTGAGGATGAAGCCCTTGAGCTTGCCGAAAGCCGCTTCGATCAGCGTCTTCTGCTGCTCCTGGTGCAGGTGCGCGTAACCCACGGCGGGCGATGCCGAGGCGGCGCGGCCGGCATAACCCAGCTTCTGCCCGTCCAGCATGTTCTCGTGGATGTAGTGCTGCACAAAGAACCAGGCACCCTGGTTTTGCGGCTCGTCCTGGCACCACACGATGTCGGTAGCGTTCGGGTACTTCTTCAGCTCAGCACCAAACACCTTGTGCGGGAACGGATAGAGCTGCTCGACCCGCAGGATCGCCACGTCGTCGTCGCCCCGCTCTTCGCGCTTCTTGACCAGGTCGTAGTACACCTTGCCCGAGCAGCAGATCACCCGCTTGACCTTGTCGGCTTTCTTGATGACCGACTCGTGGCTCTCCGGGATCACGGTCTGGAAACTGCCCTTGGTGAAGTCGGACAGCGACGAGGTCGCGTCCTTGTTGCGCAGCAGAGATTTGGGCGTGAAGATGATCAGCGGCTTGCGCAGGTTGCGAATCACCTGGCGGCGCAAGATGTGGAAGATCTGGCTGGCCGTGGTCGGCTGCACGATCTGCATGTTGGTGTCGGCCGCCAGCTGCATGAAGCGCTCCAGGCGCGCCGAGCTGTGCTCGGGGCCCTGGCCTTCGTAGCCGTGCGGCAGCATCAGCGTGATGCCATTGACGCGGCCCCACTTCACTTCGCCCGAGGCGATGAACTGGTCGATCACGACCTGGGCGCCGTTGGCGAAATCGCCGAACTGCGCTTCCCAGATCACCAACGTGTTCGGGTCGTTCGACGCATAGCCGTATTCGAACGCCAGCACCGCTTCTTCGGACAGGATGGAGTCGATCACCACGAACGGTGCCTGGTTGTCGGCCACGTTCTGCAGCGGGGTGTAGGTGCCCTCGTTCCACTTTTCACGGTCCTGATCATGAATGACGGCGTGGCGGTGCGTGAAGGTGCCGCGCCCCGAGTCTTCGCCGGAGAGGCGAACCGGGAAACCGCTGGCCACCAGCGAGGCAAAGGCCATGTGCTCGCCCATGCCCCAGTCCACCGGCATGTCACCACGGCCCATGGCGGCGCGGTCGGCGTACACCTTCTTCACCAGCTGGTGCGGCGTGATGCTGTCAGGGATCGTGGTCATCCGGTCGGCCAGGCGCTTCCACTCGGCCATGGGGATCGCGGTGTCACCGGCGTCGGTCCACTTTTTGCCCAGGAAGGGCGACCAGTCCACCGCGTACTTGCTCTTGAAGTTCGTCAGCACCGGGTCCACCGTGTGGCGGCCGGCGTCGAGCGCGGCGCGGTAGGCCCGGGCCAGTTCATCGCCGAGCGTTGCACCCAGGCCCTGTGCGGCCAGCTTGTCAGCGTACAGCTTGCGCGTGCCGGGGTGCTGCGCAATCTTTTTGTACATCAGTGGCTGGGTCAGGCTCGGCGTGTCCTGCTCGTTATGGCCCAGCTTGCGGAAACAAATGATGTCGAGCACCACGTCGCGGCGGAAGGTCATGCGGTACTCCAGCGCCAGCTGGGTGGCCAGCACCACCGCTTCCGGATCGTCACCGTTGACGTGCAGCACCGGGGCCTCGACGCCTTTGACGATGTCGGTGCAGTACAGCGTGGAACGCAGATCGCGCGGGTCCGAGGTGGTGAAGCCGATCTGGTTGTTGATGATCAGGTGCACCGTGCCGCCCGTGGTGTAGCCGCGCGTGGCGGCCAGCGCCAGGGTTTCCTGGTTCACACCCTGGCCGGCAAAAGCGGCGTCGCCGTGCACCAGCACTGGCAGCACTTGTTTGCCCTGCGTGTCGCCACGGCGGTCCATGCGGGCCCGCACCGAACCTTCGACCACCGGGTTCACGATTTCCAGGTGCGAAGGGTTGAAGGCCAGCGAGAGGTGGACGGGGCCGCCAGGGGTGCTGACGTCCGAGCTGAAGCCCTGGTGGTATTTCACGTCACCCGCAGGCAGGTCTGGATCACCTCGTCCATGGCCGCGATGAAGCTCTCGCCACCTTCGAGCGAGAAGCGCTTCTGGCCGACATATTTGGTGTGCAGGAAACGCTCCAGGCCCTCGGCTGCGGTCAGGCGGTCGAGGATGGCTTTTTTCTTGTCGGCATTGAAGGCCGGTTTGCTGCGGATCGACTCGAGCTTCTCTTGCCACCAGCGCTTTTGCGTCTGGTCGCTGATGTACATGTACTCCGCACCGATGCTGCTGCAGTAGGTTTCGCGCAAGGCATTCAGCAGGTCGCGTAAGGACATGACCTCCTTGCCGAAGAAGGTGTTGCTGGTGTTGAACACGGTCTCGAAATCGGCATCGGA
>JALOSH010000436.1 GCA_025458545.1 Hydrogenophaga sp. | reverse complement strand
TCCAGGCTTTCATAGACCACGCTGAACCGGTCGCCCTGGCGCAGGTCGCGACGGAAGTCGATGTCGTTCGAGAACATTTCGGCCAACTGCACCGCCACGCTGTCGGGTAGGTTGACCGCGTCGGTGGCTGCAAAAAGGGAGCTTCGGATGACGCCGCTGGCCAGGCGCGTCGATGGCGTGAGGCTGCCGTTCTCGACACGGATGCTGTGGCCGCTGTCTGTGGGCTCCATCACCAGCCGGAGAAAGCTGCGTTCGTCGTCGGGCAGCCAGCGGGCCGTCAGGCGCTGGAGCTGGTGCTGATCGGTGGTTTCCACCGTGACCAGCTTGCCCGAGCGACCGGTGAACAGCTGGCGGGCGGTGGCGTCGGTGCGCAAAAAAGCCAAAGCGGCGGGATCGCGCACGCCCAGGCGTTGCAGGAGGCTTTGCGGTGTGTCGTCGCGGCGGATGGTGTCGCTGCGGAACAGGGTCATCGGCACCGCCGGAGCGCTGATCTCTGCGGTGAGCGGCAGTGGCACGGCGTCCAGCGACTCGATCACCTGCTGCACCGGCAAGCGGGAAGCATCAGGAGCCAGCGGGGCAATACCGAAGGCGGTGACGCCGGTGCCGAGCAGCAAAGCGCCCAGGCCAGCCATGATGCGGCGCGGATGGCGGCGGAGGCTGCTGGCCAGCCTGAGCGTTGTGTTGCGGGCCAGCGGTGCCAGCGAATCCAGGGGTGATGACATCGATGCGGTTCCGGTGAGTGCAGTGCCCAGGGAGGCATGCCAACCTAGAAGGGAGTCTTGGCGACGGATTCGGGTTCCATCCGGCGCACGGGTCGCCGACGAAACACTTTGTGAGGTGCTGATGCAGGCCCACTAGAATCCACAGACCAAAACCCAAAAGTATAGCCAGATCAAGGGCTTTTGCATCGGAAATACCCCCAATGACCACCCGCCAAAATGACGTCGAAAGTGTTCAGAATCAGGCGCCTGCAGACGGGCAACTGACCGACGGTGTCCGCGAGGCGCTGGCCGTCACCTTGCGAGGGATCGAGGAGCTGATTCCCCAGGCCGACTGGGTGAAGAAGCTGATCCGCTCCGAAACGACCGGCGTGCCGTTGCGCATCAAGCTGGGTCTGGACCCGACGGCACCGGACATCCACATCGGCCACACGGTGGTGCTCAACAAGATGCGCCAGTTGCAGGACCTGGGGCATCAGGTGATTTTCCTCATTGGCGACTTCACCAGCCTGATCGGCGACCCTTCGGGCCGCAACAACACCCGCCCGCCTTTGACGAGCGAGCAGATCAAGGCCAACGCCGAGACGTATTACAAGCAGGCCAGCCTGGTGCTGGACCCGGCCAAGACCGAGATTCGCTACAACAGCGAATGGAGCCTGCCGCTGGGCTCGATGGGGATGATCCAGCTCGCGGCCAAGTACACGGTGGCGCGGATGATGGAGCGCAACGATTTTCACGACCGCTTCAAGGCCGGTACGCCGATCAGCGTGCACGAGTTCCTGTACCCGCTGATGCAAGGTTACGACTCGGTCGCGCTCAAGAGCGACCTGGAGCTGGGCGGCACCGACCAGAAGTTCAACCTGCTGATGGGGCGCCACCTGCAGCAGGAATACGGCCAGGAGCCACAGTGCATCCTGACCATGCCGCTGCTGGAGGGTCTGGACGGCATCGACAAGATGTCCAAGTCCAAGAACAACTACATCGGCATCGCCGAAGAGGCGAACAGCATGTTCGCGAAGGTGCTGTCGATTTCGGACACGTTGATGTGGCGCTGGTTCACGCTGCTGTCGTTCAAGTCGATGGCACAGATCGAGGCGCTGAAGAAGGAAGTCGAAGGCGGTCGCAACCCCAAGGATGCGAAGGTGCTGCTGGCCAAGGAGATCACCGCGCGTTTCCACAGCGCGGCGGCGGCGGATGCGGCGGAGCAGGACTTCATCAACCGCAGCAAGGGTGGCGTGCCGGACGAGATTCCCGAGGTCTCGCTGTCGGGCGCGCCGATGGGCGTGGCGGCGCTGCTCAATGCCGCGGGGCTGGTTGCTTCAAATGGCGAAGGCAACCGGTTGATCGACGGCGGCGGTGTGCGCATCGACTCGTCGGTGGTCAGCGACAAGGGGCTGAAGCTGGGCGCCGGTGTGTACGTGGTGCAGGTGGGCAAGCGGAAGTTTGCCCGGGTCACGCTTTCGTAAACCTGCACCTCGCGGGATCGGGGCGCCAGCGCGCTCTGTTCCGTTCGTGTCTCCCGGACCGGCTGCGCCGGTCCTCACTGCACAGAACGCGCTGTCGCCCCGATCCTGAGGCGATTTGGGCGTGCGACTGCATGCGCACCCGTGCGTGGGCGGAACGGGTGACAGTGCAGTGGTGACCGGCGCAGCGAAGTAAAGGAGGAGGCTTGGGCGCAGCCCAAGCCGGGGGACATGAGCGGAGCCGGTCAGCGCTGGCGCTCGTTCCTTGAGGTAATGCGGGAGAGCGAGTGGCTTACCGAGCCCCAGCCGTCTCCAGCATCGCCACCATGGCCGAGTACCCACGGGCCTTGGCCAATGCCAGAGGCGTTTGACCACTGCGGTCTTTCAGCTGCAGATTCGCCCCCGCGTCGATCAGCGCCTTCAACGTGGCCTGATGGCGCGCTCCGCCGTCCCCCAGCACGATGGACTCGATCACGGCGGTCCAGTGCAGGTTGTTCACATGGTCCAGCGGCGCGCCGGCGGCGATCAACTGCCGTACCACGCCGTCGTGCCCCAGGTGCGCCGCTGCGATCAGGGCGGTGCCGTCGTAGCGGCTGGTGGTCTGCTTCGCGCTGGCGCCCAGTTCCAGCAGCACTTTCAGCGTGGCCTCGTCGTCCGCCACCGATGCGATGGTGACGGCGTCGTAGCGGTCGCTCTCCAGCTTGTTGAGATCGGCCCCGGCTTTCACCAGTGCGCGGACCGCTTCCCGCTGGCGGGCGAAGGTGGCGACGTGCAGCGGCGTGCGGCCATACCCGTCGGTCGCGTTCAATGCCGCGCCTGAGGCGGCCAGGCGCTGGATCTTGGCCACGTCGCCTTTGTGCGCCGCCATGTGCAGGCCCGTGTAGGCCGCGGCCTCGGTTGCGCTGGGCGCGACCTGAGCCTGCGCTGTTACGCCGCTTAGGGCGAGCGACAGGGCCAGCAGCAGCGCCTTCATTTCAGCAACTCGGCCACTTTGGCAATGCCGGCGTTGGCGCATTGCTCGTCCAGGTGACCACCAGGCGCGCCGCCGACACCCACCGCGCCAATCACTTCGTTGCCAACCCGGATCGGCACGCCGCCGCCCAGGATGAGGAAGCCGGGGATGTCCACCAGCGTGGCCGCGCCGGGGTTCTTTTGCACGTTCTCCAGCATGGCGGTGGTGGCGTTGCGGGCCGAGGCCGAGGTGTAGGCCTTGCCTTGCGCCGCGCCGACGGTGTGCGGGCCGGCGTTGTCGGCCCGTTGCAAAGCCCGCAGGTTCCCGGCGCGGTCGACCACGGCGGCGGTGACGTTGTGGTGGTTGGCCGCGCAGGCGGCGACGGTGGCGGCCGCGATCTGGTTCGCAAGATCGAGCGACATGTTTTTCTCGGTGCGCACGGCCTGTGCGCTGGCGGCGGTGTAGATCAGGGACAGGGCGATGGCAGAGGCGGAAACGATGGCTTTCATGGGATTCTCCGTTGGGTGTGTGCGGTTCGATCAACCGTGGGAGAACTGTAGAAATTTGCACCGTTTCTGCCCATTCGGAGGGCTACGCGCCGCGCTCCGTAGAAATACGGAGTGGCCGAACCACCATCAGCCGATGTCGTGCTCGTCGACCAGCGCCGCGTAGTGGCGAATGAGCTGTGCCAGCGATTCGGCCTGCAGCTTGGCAAACAGATTGGCCCGGTGCGTCTCGACCGTGCGTGGCGAGAGCTTGTTGGTCAGGCCCGCGACGATCAGGCCCAGCACCTCGCGCTCGCGCTCGGAGAGTTGCGCGTAGCGTTCGCGCGCGGTGCGGTCGGCCTGGTGCCGCTCGCGCGAGCGCACATGCTGTCGCACCGCGTTCTGCAGGGCTTCGATCAGCAGCTCGTCGTTGACCGGCTTCTCCAGAAACTCGGCCGCGCCGGCCTTGAAGGCGCGTCGGCACATGTCCACCGTGCCGTGACCGGTGAGCATGATGACCGGCTGGTCCACGCCCTGCGCGACCAGGGTGTCGAGCACGGTCAGGCCGCTGATGCCGGGCATGCGCACATCCAGCACGATGGCGCCGATGGCCTCGCGGTCGAAACCGCTCAGAAAGGCCTGCGGTTCGGCCCAGGGGGTCACGCGCAGGCCCACGGTGCCGATCAGCAAGGCCAGGCTCTCGCGCACCGCCGCGTCGTCGTCGATCAGGTGGATGGTGGGCGAGAGCGTGTTCATGCGCTCTCCTGCAAGGGCAGTCGCAGCGTGAACACCGCGCCACCGCCGGGCCGGTTGGCGGCCGACAGGCTGCCGCCCATGCCTTGCGCCAGGGTTTCGCACAGCGGCAGCCCCAGGCCCAGGCCGCCTTCCCGGGTGGAAAAGAACGGTTCAAACAGGCGTGGCAGCAGCTCGGGTGCGATGCCCGGGCCGTGGTCGGCGACCACGATCTCGCCCGCCCCACCGCTGCGCTGCACCACCAGCTTGAGGGCGCGTTGCGATGCGTCCACCGCGTCCATCGCCTGCAGGGCATTGGTCAGCAGGTTGTGCACGATCTGGTCCACCGCCACCGGGTCGGCGCACACCCGCAACGCTTCGGTGGTTTGAAGATCGGGCACGATGCCGCGCTGTCGGCATTCCGGTTCGAGCAGGTGCAGCGCGCGCCTGAGGGCCTCGGTCAGGTCGACCACGTCGGCCGAACCATCGGCGCCCTGGCGCGGTGGTCGTTCGACCGTGGCGCGCAGCCGACCCACCACGTCGGCAGCACGCCGGGCCTGGGCCACCGCTTGTGTCATCGCGCCACGGGCGGTGTCCAGCTCGGGCGGTTCGTCGGCCAGCAGGCGCTGCGCGGCCTGTGTGTTCGCGAGCACGGCGGTCAGCGGCTGGTTGAGCTCGTGTGCCATGCCGGCGGCGAGTTCGCCCAGCGTGTTCAGGCGCGCCACCTGGCCCAGGCGAAGCAGCTCTTCGGCACGGCGCCGCGCGGTGCGCTGGCGCTGCAACTGGGCCAACAGCAACAGCACAGCGGTCACGGCGGCGGTCCAGCCCGCGATGCGGCCCCAGGGCAGTTGAGACCAGCCCAAGCGCTGCTGGGCCACCACGTCGAACGGCTGGCTCGCCGAGGCCAGGTTTTTGTGGAATTCGAACAGCCATCCGTTGGTGCCCGCGAGAGCGGCCGCGTCGCCGGCCTGCAGCTCCACGCGCTGTTGACCCATGGCCAACGCGACCCGCACCGGGCTGCGGTCAGACTGC
>JALOSH010000435.1 GCA_025458545.1 Hydrogenophaga sp. | reverse complement strand
TTTGGTGCAGGCCATGTCGACCTTCACCAGGCTGCTCGCCGTGATCTCGTCGAACATCAGGCCGTAGGGGTTGATCAGGAACTGGTGCTCACCACCGGTCACGCTGTCGGGCAGCTTGGCGCTGATGTGGGTGAAGACCAGATCGCTCCAGCCGTAGGCGGCCACCAGGCGGTAGCAGGCCGCGAGGTCGCAGCGCAGCTGCCACTCTTCGGCGCTGACCACTTCTTTCAACGAGGGGATGTGCATGGCGAGCTTCTTCGATCGAGTGTGCGCCGGAGTGGTGCACGATCAGCGTCACTGTAGGCGCATGCCCGAGCCGTAGCCTGTCGCTGTCAAGACAAACCACCCGATCAGTTTCTGTTCAAGGTCCAGGTGCCACTCGCAGCACCACCAAAAGTGCCTGACATGGACAGCCCATCTGGTGCGACGGTGCCGGTGAACGTTACCGAGCCGCCGAAGTTGAAACCCACGCCGAACTGGATCGCGTTGCAGTTCAGGGTTCCTTGAGCCTGCCCGCTCTGGCCAAAGGCTGCACCGTTGCCCGCGACCTGGCCTCCTGTAAAAGAAAGGTTGGCGGTCAGTCCTGATGTGGTCTGCGTAGGCGGGGTGCCCCTTGTCGCCGTCCCACTCCAGCCAATAAACCCGGCTGGTAGAACCGGGCAAGCAGAGGCAGATGCGGTGCCCACCTGCAAAGGAAAAAAGCCCAGACCGGGAAATCTCGTTTCCACAAAGGCGTGGAACTCGCTGAGCGTGCCCGCATCGGGCGCGGTGAAGGGGAAGTTGAAGACGGTCTGGCCGTTGGTCGCGATCAACGTGCCCACGGTGATCAAGGCGCCGCCGCTTCGCCGCACGAGCTTGACACGGTCCACGTTGTACGGACCCACGCCGGGCACGAAGTTCACTTTGTCCGGGTCCAGGCGCACGGTGAAGTTCACGGTGTCGCCGGTCTGGAAACTCGGGACGTCGCCGGTGACCGCGTTGAGCGCAGCGCCCTTGGGCGATTCGGCCAGCGTGGTGGTGAGCCGGAAGGTGGTGGCGGCCGTCACGGGGGGCAGACCCACCAGCTTGAGGGCGTCATCGAAATCGCTGGCCAGGCCTGCGCTGAATTCCAGACCCACGCTGTAGTCCGACGCATAGTCCGCATCGATGATCTGCGACTCCTCCAGGGCCAGATTGGCGCTGAGCTTGCCGCCCACCTTGGCCTGCACGGCGCTGAACTGCAGCGACTTCAGGAACGGGTTGCCGACGGCCAGCTCGACAAAACCAAACCCTTCCAGCGAGGGCTCCTGAAGTTGGTGACCTCGGCGTTGAAACCACAGGAGCCGCCAGCGGGACACACCAGACCGGCTTGCGCCAGCGCCCGGGTGGTGTTGGTGACACCGATGCCGAAGTCCGCGACGGTGACCTTGCCTGCAATCTCGAACCCGAAGCCCACCGGCATCAGCCCGCCCACAAAGAAGGAAATCGGGCCGCCGACCGGTAGCTTGACCAGAAGGACATCGGCTTTGCATTCGATCTTGCCCTCGAAGGCCGCGGTGGCGGTGATCTGTCCCTGCAGGTCGACCTGCGGTTCGGCCAGCAGCACGATGCGTTGCTCGCCATCGCCCAGGCTCAGGTCCAGCGACGGCTTGACGGCCAGCGAGAACACGGGCGGTAGCGACATGGTGATCGGTAGAGGCACGTTGGGCGCGGTGCCTGTGAAGCTGGGTTCGCATCCCTTGTTGAAAGCGAACGTGCCCACCGGCGTGGCGGCCTGCGTTCGCAAACGGCCCGCTGGCGGAGCGAGCGGCCTGGCGCGCGGTGTGAAGACGAAGCGGTCCCCGGTCTGTGTGACGGTGTAGGTGGCGGCGATGTCGGGCGCGACGTCGGCGAGGCTGGGCACGGTTTCCAGCCGCTCCTGAATGCGCAGCCCGGGCAGCAGCTCGTTGAGGGGCACCAGCATGAACGTGACCTCGAAACCGCCCGCCACGGGCCGCACCGCCTGCACTTCGCCCGCCACCGCGCGCGAGCCGGTGCCGAAGAAGCGTTGGCCTACTGCAGGCGCCACGCGCGCCGCCAGGGTGACCCGGTAGGTGTTGGTGTCGCTCGGTGCGGCCGCGGGGTCGGTTTCAACTGGATCACTGAGGACGTCGACATCGTCCACCAGCCTTACGTCGGCCGCGGGCGTGGCCACCAGGCCGAGCAGGGGCGCAGAGCGCACCCCATCTGCCGTGGCCACGATCTGAGCCGAGCCACTGGCCGAGGCCGCGCGCACCAAGCCGTTGCCGTCGACCGCCAGTGTGCCCGGCTTCGACGACGCCCACGCGATGGCCCGTTCGACGCGCTCGCCGTTGGCATTGAAGGCGATGGCCGTCAGTTGCCGCGCCTGGCCATTGGCTTGCAGCAGCAGGCCGGTCTGAACGATCTCCAAGCGCGCCACGCTGTTCTGGCCTGTGGTGTCGGTCTTGGCGCCATCTCCCCCGCCGCACGATGCCAATGCCAGCAGCGTTACGATGCCCAGCAACCACTGCCAGGCGCGCTGATGAAGTGAACGGGCCGGCGGTTGGGGGTTCATGGTGGCGATCTCCAGCGGTTGATGAGGCTGCTGCGTTTGTCCCATGGGTGGCTCGGGAGAAACATGCCCTTTTTGGGCATTCAATGCTCAAAAGGGGTAATCGATGCTGACTCGGTTGATGCAGGCGCCCGATCTGGCCCCTTGCCTCGCGCGTTGGCCCCTGCCCGGGGTGCCGACCAAACTGGCGCAACCGGTGCTGGCGTCAGCGCTGGCAGAGCAGCGGCTGCTGGGCGCGGTGATCCTGCACCTGGCCTCGGGCCGCTTGATGGGCTTTGGGCTGTCCGGATTTGTGCGGGGCGCAGATGTGCACGAGCAGGTGCGAGCAGGCCAATCACTGATCGCCCACCATTTGCGCGCCGAGTCACAGGGCGAAAGGATTTACCTCGATTCGTCCGATCGAGGGCGCGCGCAGCGGGCCAACGATCTTCATTTGGTGGTGGTCACCTACCAACAGGAGACGGTCGATGTGCAGGATCCGTTGGCGTCCGAGCTGGCCCATGCCGGCCACACCGCTTTTCGCCTGTTGCACGAGGGGTATGCCTTACAAGCGGTCTGGCAAGAAGGGTGGCCCGCCGATGCAGCGTGGATGCAAGCGGGCGGTTTTCTGGTCAAGCACCAGCAGGCCGGCACGCCCGCACAACCCCGCTGGCTGTTCGGTGCACTGCGCGAGGATGTGCAAGGCCACTGGCCCAGCCACACCTTGAGCTTTGTGCTGCGTCGCAATGCAAGGCGACTGGGTATGAGCCCTTCGCAGTGCCGTGTGGCCGAACTGGCGCTCTGGAATCTGGATGACGAGGCGGTGTCTCGGCAGATGGGCATCACACCGGCCACGGTGCGGCGGCACTGGCGGACCATCTTCGAGCGTTTGGACGCCAGCGGCGCGCTCCCGCCCGATGCCCAGGCGGTGGAGTGTTCACCGGCCGTCTCACAACCAGATCGGCGGGGCCCGCAGCGGCGGCGCACGGTGCTGG
The DNA here is from genome assembly GCA_025458545.1 of Hydrogenophaga sp. Next base: position 977 of record JALOSH010000435.1, on the reverse strand, counting down.
ATTACCTGCGCTCGCACCTGCAGGAAATCCGACCCGCCTAGCGCCCGCTCACTTCTTCACGCTGCAGGGTGGCCAGGGGGACGAGGCCCACGTAGCCCCAGACGCCGATGGCGCCGGTGGCGGCTGCGGCGATGAGGCCCAGGCCGACGGTGATGCGGATGATGCGGTCGATGCCGCCGACGTTCTTGGTCATGTGAATGCTCCAGTGAGGGGTTGATGCGTTCCGGGCCTGTGCTCCGGCTGGAGCGTTGGGGCCTCGGTTCGTGAAGGCATTGGACACCCGGCGTGCGCGCGGGTCTGTGACCCAGGTCACCAAGCGCTGACCGGGCCGGCATTCACCAGCGGACCTCGAACTCGCAGGCCTCTGCGCCGCAGGCTTCGCACGCCACCTCGATCACCCGGCTGTGGCGGTGCACCAGCGCGCGGAACAGCGCTTCGAAGGTGGCCGCGTAGTACACACAGGCGGGCGTGTCGGTGCTGAGGTCGCGGCACAAGGGGTTGTGCTGGATGCGCAGCGTGGCGGGTGCACCGCCGCGCCATGGGCATTGGTGGCTGAAGACGCCGCTGCCGGCAAAGGTCCAGGCGTGGCGCGCGATGGCGGCCAGCAGCAGGTGCGCGGCCAGCCGCGCTGGCATCACTTTCAGCAGCGCCTGCACCGGCCCTGGGATGCGGTGCGCCAGCAGGTAGCGCGCGGTGAGCGTGCCCGCCTCGCGCGCCAGGCCCTGGGCCGTCGCCTCGCCCACCGTGGCGCGCAGCGCGCCGTGCAGGCGCCGCACCTCGGTCTCGTCCACCATGTGCTGTGGCGGTTCCAGCAGGTGGTGCACCAGCCCCGCGCGCACGAACACCTCGCGCGTAACGCTGGCGCCCACACAGGCGGGCATGGCCTCGGCCAGGCGGGTGATGGCGTTCGGGCCGATGCGACCCGCGGGGTGGGTGGCGGTGTTCATGGCATGGGCTCGGGCTTCAGTGCAGCGCGG
>JALOSH010000434.1 GCA_025458545.1 Hydrogenophaga sp. | reverse complement strand
GGCGCGCGACGCCGACGAAGCACTGCAGATCGCCAACGACACGCCCTACGGTCTGTCGGCGGGCGTGTGCACCACCTCGCTGAAGATGGCCTCCCACTTTCAACGACATCTGCAAGCGGGCATGGTGATGGTGAACGCGCCCACCGCCGGCGTGGATCCGCACGTGCCTTTTGGTGGACGCAAGGCATCGAGCCACGGGCCGCGCGAGCAAGGCACCTATGCCGCCGAGTTTTACACAACGGTCAAGACGGCTTACGTCAACCCTTGAGCGCGCACAGCGGCTCCATCTTCATGCCATGAGTGCACAACAGCGATCCCAGGCATCCTCAGGAGCCCCATCTGCTTGCAAGCTCGCTGCAAATCATCAACGCGCAAGGGCATTGGCCGGCAAACGGGTATCCAATGAATGGCTGGTAGGCCGTGTTGGACTTGAACCAACGACCAAAGGATTATGAGTCCTCTGCTCTGACCAACTGAGCTAACGGCCCGCACCAGCGCCGCATTGTAGAGGTGGCGACGGCTGATTCAACCCGTGGGTCGCCAGCACAGACCGCAGGCTTCACTTGTTGTGGCTCAGGGCGTTGCTCACCAGCTTGGCCGTCACGTCGACGATCTGGATCATGCGCTCGTAAGGCATGCGCTGAGGTCCGATCACGCCCAGCGTGCCGACCACCTGTCCATCGACCTCGTAGGGCGCGGTCACCACCGACAAATCCTCGAACGGCACGACCTGGCTTTCTCCGCCGATGTAGATGCGCACGCCGTCGGCCTGGGCCGAGACATCGAGCAGACGCACCAGTTGGGTCTTCTGTTCGAACAGGTCGAACAAGCGGCGCAGGTTGCCCATGTCGCTGGAGAACTCGCTCACCGACAGCAGGTTGCGTTCGCCGGAGACCACCACCTCGTCATGCACCGAATCGGGCTCGGCGCCTATTTCCACCGCCGCCTGCATCAGCGCAGCGATCTCGCCGCGCAGTGCGTCCAGCTCCGTCTTCAGCCGCGCGCGAACCTCTTCCATGGTCATGCCCGAATAGTGGGCATTGAGGAAGTTGGCCGCCTCCAGCAACTGCGACTGGGTGAAGCTCACCTGGGTGTGGATGATGCGGTTCTGCACATCCCCATCGGGCGACACCAGGATCACCAGCACCCGTCGGTCCGACAGGCTCAGAAACTCGATGTGGCGGAACACCGACGTGCGGCGAGGCGCCATGACCACACCCACAAATTGCGACAGGCTGGAGAGCATGTGCGCGGCATGGCTGATGACGCGCTGGGGTTGCCCGGCCTCGATACCACCGGGGTTCATGTCGCCGACCGAAGCCAGCCCATCGCGCCGCACGGTGAGCATGGTGTCCACAAACAGGCGATAGCCCCGCGCGGTGGGCACGCGACCGGCCGAAGTGTGCGGGCTGACGATCAGGCCCAGTTCTTCCAGATCGCTCATCACGTTGCGAATCGTCGCGGGCGACAGCTCCATGCCCGCAGCCTTGGCCAGCGTGCGCGAACCCACGGGCTGTCCGTCGGCGATGTATCTCTCGACGAGGGCTTTGAGCAGCAACTTGGCGCGTTCATCCAGCATGGCTTCATTTTACGGACCTCGGCCCGCCTGCGCGCCCGGATTTTCAAGGGTTTCCGGGGGTCGTTCACACCGGCCGCTGTGTTGTAATTTGTGCATGAGCCTGCCCAACGACCACCGCACAGTCCAGGCGCCAAACGCAGAGGGCTTGCGCTTTGCCCACGTGGCCATCATCGGCAAATACCAGGCGCCCGGCTCCCGCGTTGCGGTGGACGAGATCGCCCACTTTCTCCACGACCAGGGCTGCGATGTGTCGCTGGAGAAGGACACCGCGCTCAACACCGGCCTGGTGCAATACCCAGCGCTGGATGTGCCGGCCATCGCCCGGAACTGCCAGCTCGCCCTGGTGGTGGGCGGCGACGGCACCATGCTGGGGATTGGCCGCCAACTGGCCCGCTACGGCGTGCCACTGGTGGGCGTCAACCAGGGGCGGCTGGGCTTCATCACCGACATCCCGTTCGAGAGCTTTCGCGACAGCCTCAAACCGATCCTGCACGGCGCGTACGAAGAAGACCCGCGCGCGCTGATGGCGGCCAGCGTCTGGCGCGATGGGCGCTGCGTGTTCCAGGCCACCGCGCTCAACGACGTGGTGGTCAACCGCGGTGGCGTGGCCAGCATGATCGAGTTGCGCGTCGAGGTGGACGGACATTTTGTGGCGAACCAGCGGGCCGACGGCCTGATCATCGCCACCTCCACCGGCTCCACCGCCTATTCGCTGTCGGCGGGTGGCCCGCTGCTGCATCCGGCCATTGGCGGCTGGGTCATGGTGCCGATCGCACCTCACACCTTGTCCAATCGGCCCATCGTGCTGCCGTCGCACAGCGAAATCGCGGTCGAAATCGTGTCTGGCAGGGACGCCAGCGCCAACTTTGACATGCAGTCGCTCACCAGCCTGCTGCACGGAGACCGCATCGTGGTGCGCCGTTCCGAGCACACGCTGCGGCTGCTGCATCCCGTGGGCTGGAGCTATTTCGACACGCTGCGCAAGAAGCTGCACTGGAACGAGGGCGGTTGAATCCGGTCAAAATAGGGCGCTTCAGCCAACCCCGGTTCTTATCCCCACGTTCATGAGCCTCAGACGCATCGTTTTGCGAGATTTCGTCATCGTGCAGTCGCTGGATCTCGAACTGGAGACCGGCTTTGGTGTGCTCACCGGCGAAACCGGCGCCGGCAAGTCGATCCTGATCGACGCGCTCCAGCTCGCGCTGGGCGCGCGCGCCGACAGCGGCGTGGTTCGGGAGGGTGCCGCGCGCTGCGAAATCGCTGCCGAATTCGAC
>JALOSH010000433.1 GCA_025458545.1 Hydrogenophaga sp. | reverse complement strand
GTTGTAGTCCACCTTCTCGCAACCCAGCTTCATGCGCAGGTCCACCACCGGCACGATCACCCCGCGCAGGTTCACCACGCCTTTGATGAAGTGCGGCGCATTGGCGATGCGGGTGGGTTCTTCATACGAGCGGATCTCCTGCACCCGCAGGATGTCGATGCCGTATTCCTCCGCCCCCAAGCGGAAGGTCAGGAACTCGGCGGCGGGCGCCTTTTGCGACGCAGCGCTGCGCGCGCTGTCGGTTCGGGCCAGCTGGCCGGTGGGTTGGGTGTCCATGGTGTGTGCCTCGTGTCGGTTGTGAGGGCTCAGAAGCTTTCCCAGTCGTCGCTGGCACCGCCGGATGTGGCCGTGGCCGCAACGGCCTTGGGTGCCGCTGCAGGCTTGATGGCAGTCTGCTTGGGTGCGGGCTTGTTGGCCGGTCTGGCGGCGGGTTGGGTCACGGGTGCAGCGCGTGACACCGAAGGCGCGGCGGCGGGTGCCGCAGCGTGTGCGGCAGCGGCACCGCCCGGCAGGCGGAACACGCTGACCGCCTGCACCAGTTGCTGGGCCTGGGTCTGCAGGCTGGCCGCGGCGGCGGCGCTTTCTTCCACCAGCGCGGCGTTCTGCTGGGTGGTCTGGTCCATGCTGCTCACCGCTTCGCTGACCTGGTTCACACCGGCGTTCTGCTCCTGGCTGGCGCTGCTGATCTCACCCACGATATCGGTCACGCGCTGGATCGACTGCACCACTTCCTGCATGGTCGTACCGGCCTGGTCCACCAGCGCCGTGCCTTGCTCCACCCGCTCCACGCTGGCGCTGATCAGGCCTTTGATTTCCTTGGCCGCTTCGGCGCTGCGCTGCGCCAGGTTGCGCACTTCGCCTGCCACCACCGCAAACCCCCGGCCCTGCTCGCCCGCACGGGCGGCTTCCACCGCCGCGTTGAGCGCCAGGATGTTGGTCTGGAACGCGATGCCGTCGATGGTGCCGATGATGTCGCTGATCTTGCGGCTGCTGTCGTTGATCGCCTTCATGGTCTGCACCACCTGGCTGACCACGTCACCGCCTTGCACAGCCACGCTGCTGGCGCTGGCGGCCAGCTGGCTGGCGGCGCGGGCGTTGTCGGCGTTCTGGCTGGCGGTCGAGCCCATCTGCTCCATCGAGGCCGAGGTCTCTTCCAGCGCGCTGGCCTGCTGCTCGGTGCGCGCCGACAGGTCGCTGTTGCCCTGTGAAATCTGCACGCTGGCGATCGCCACACTGTCGGCGCTTTGGCGCACGTTGCTCACCACGCGGGACAAGGCGTTTTGCATCTCTTGCAGGGTGAATAACAAAGGTGTGAACTCGTCGCGGCTGTCGTCGACCACCGTGACGGTCAGATCGCCGTCGCGCACGCGTTGGGCCACAGCTTGAGAAGCGGCCAAGCGCCGGGTGAGCAAGCGCCCCACATACCAGGAGAAGCCCAGCAAGGACAGCGCGAGCACCACCACCGAAACCACCAGCAATTTGGATGTGTCGGCAACACTGTCGGCGACTTTCTCAATGTCCGTTCGCAGACCGGCCTCCTGAATCTTGTGCCCTTCAATGAGCCCTTTGAGCAGGCGCTCGCGCGCCGGGATGGTGTTGTCCACAAGGAAAGCAAAAGCCTCCTCCTTTTTACCCTCCTTGATGAGGGAGATGTTGGCGTTGCCCACTTTCCAAAAGTCGGCAAACAGTGGCGGCAAGGTTTTGAAGTGGGCTTTACCCTCGGGCGAAAACAGGCGTTTTTCGAAAGTCGCCAACACCTCGTCGATGTGTTTTTGTTTTTCACCGATGTTTTGCAGGGTGGCGTTGAGTTCCTGCTCGTTGCGGGCCAGGATCGCGTGACGCACTTGCAGCGAAACCCGGGTAATGTTGATCTCCAAATCACCCATCGCTTCAAGCTGAGGCACTCGGACCGCTTGCGTGAAATGCGCTTTTTCGCTGAGTCCAGCGAGGCTGCTGTAGGAGAAAGCCGCCACCCCGGCCAAAGCCAGGGTGATGACGGCGCTGACGGCGTAAAACCGCTTGGCGATGCCAAATGTGAATCCGGGTTGCATGTTCGTGGTCCTGAAATGGTCTGAGAAGCCCTCTCGACCAGGAGCCAACGCCATGTCAAGAGAGGTAGGCACCCCTCCCAGGCCATCATGGCCACACAGTTTTTAGGGTGTCCCTTGAACTATCGGACAACCCGCGGAGAACTGAAGTACTGAAAAAGAAGGCTTTTCGACTTCAATTGCATGAACGGTGATGACCAGGCGCGCCATCAACCAGCGTACACGCGGGCCAAGCCACGCATTCAGAACAGGTGGCCCACGTTGAGCAGCGTGAGCACGCCCAGCACCGTGCACCAGGGTCATCGACACCTTCTTCGCGATCCGGTCGCCCAGGTACACGGCGGGCACATTGGCCAGCATCATGCCCAGGGTGGTGCCCGCCACCACGGCCACAAAAGCGTCGTAGCGCGCGGCCAGGGCCACGGTGGCGATCTGGGTCTTGTCGCCCATCTCGGCCAGGAAAAACGCCACCACCGTGGTGCCGAACACGCCCAGGCGCAGGCCTTGGGCGTCGGCATCGTCTTCATCGATCTTGTCGGGAACCATCATCCACACCGCCATGGCAAGGAACGACACCCCGATGATCCAGCGCAGCCAGTCCGGCCCGATGGCGTTGGCCACCCACTGGCCCACTGCCCCCGCCAGCGCATGGTTGGCCAGCGTGGCCACCAGGATGCCGAGCACGATGGGAATGGGTTTGCGAAAACGCGCCGCCAGCAAAATGGCCAGCAACTGCGTCTTGTCGCCCATTTCACCCAGCGCGACGATGCCGGTGGAGATCAGGAAAGCTTCCAATGGGTGCCGATCAGTTGCTGAACTTGAAGACCGCCGTGCTGGCGAACAGATTGGGCAGGCTGCGCACCTCCTGCCCCTCGTGCAGGCCGAAACTGTCGGTGATGCTCAGGCCACAGCTGCGCGCCAGCACCTCGAAGTCGGCATGGGTGCCCACCCGAATATTGGGCGTGTCGTACCACTGGTACGGCAGCCGCTTGGTCACCGGCATGCGGCCCAGAAGCACCGCCAGGCGGTTCGGCCAGTGGGCGAAGTTGGGAAAGGCCACCACACCGCTGCGCCCCACGCGCGCGGTCTCGCGCAGCATGGTCTCGGCATTGCGCAGGTGCTGCAGGGTGTCGATCTGCAGCACCACGTCAAACGAGTCGTCTTCGAACACCGCGAGGCCGTCTTCCAGGTTGAGCTGCAACACGTTGACGCCGCGCTGGATGCAGGCGTGCACCTTGGCATCGTCGATCTCCACGCCGTAGCCACTGCAGCCGCGGTTGGCTTGCAGGTGGGCCATAAGGGCGCCGTCGCCACAGCCTAGGTCGAGCACGCGCGAGCCCGGGGGCACCAGGCGCGCGATGCTGTGCAGGATGGTCGGATCAGCCATGGGCCAGCTCCTTTGTCAGGCCTTGAGACACGGTCTGTTCGAAATAGGCGCGCACCGCCGCGTGGTAGCGCGGATCGTCGAGCAGAAAAGCGTCGTGCCCGTGCGGCGCGTCGATTTCGGCGTAGCTCACGTCACGCCGGTTCTCCAGCAAGGCCTTGACGATCTCCCGGCTGCGCGCGGGCGAGAAGCGCCAGTCGGTGGTGAAGCTCACCAGCAGGAACCGCGCCTTGGCACGCGCCAGCGCCGCGCTAAGGCTGCCTTCGTGCTCGCGCGCGGGGTCGAAATAGTCAAGCGCGCGGGTGATGAGCAGATAGGTGTTGGCGTCAAAGTACTCGCTGAACTTGTCGCCCTGGTAACGCAGGTAGCTTTCGATCTGGAACTCGACTTCT